>NZ_DASYMN010000149.1:0-5727 GCF_036009065.1 Bradyrhizobium sp.
TTAGGGTTAACAGTCTATTGCTGGGCGCATTCGGCTCGATCGATGCGCCGGCTATGATGAGTTAAAGTGCCATGCGTCAGCAGTCCAGTCTTGCCCGGTTCCTTGCCTCCGCAGCCGTGACGGCGATGTTGGCCGCCAGCCTTGGCGGCTGCAAGACCATGTCCGACATCACCGGATCGATCACGTCTTCGAAGGCCGAAGCCAGCCCCGACGCCGATCCGCGCCGCGCAATAGAGGTCTATGGCGAGCGCTATCGCGCCAATTCCAAGGATGCCGACGCGGCGTTGCGCTATGGGCAGGCGCTCCGCGCCGCCGGACAGCGCTCCCAGGCGGTCGCCGTGCTGGAGCAGGCCACCATCGCCCATCCCGGCAACAAGGCGCTGCTTGCTGCTTACGGCCGCGCGCTGGCCGACAACGGTAATTTCAAGCAGGCGTTCGACGTTCTCAGCCGCGCCCACTCTCCCGAAAATCCGGATTGGCGCATTCTGTCGGTGCAGGGAACGACGCTCGATCAACTCGGCCGCCATGACGAAGCGCGGCGCTATTATGCGAGCGCGTTGAAGATCGTGCCTGACGAGCCTTCGGTGCTGTCCAATCTCGGCATGTCGTATGTGCTGTCGAAGGATCTGCCGAAGGCGGAGGAGAACTTGCGGCGGGCCTATGGCAACGCCAAGGCCGATACAAGGGTGCGGCAGAATCTGGGATTGGTGGTCGGCCTGCAGGGCCGCTTTGCCGAGGCCGAGAGCATCGTGAAGGCCGATCTGCCGGCGGAGGAGGCGGCTGCGAACGCCGCTTATCTGAAGCAGATGCTGAGCCGTAAGGACGGGCCGCGCGGCGGCACGGGTGCTGTCCCGGTGGCGGCGCTCAATCGTCCGGACTGACCGCGCACCGCGGTCCCGACGAACACCTTAGACTAGGGCATGTACACATCGTTATAGGCCGAGCCGATTGATCGTCCGCGCCAAGCACCAACGCCGTGCAGTGAGCGAGCACCGCAGGCGACGATTTTCCTGTTGACAGGTAACTTAGCCTAGGATTATATATGGCCAAGTCGTGCCGGGCGTCTGCAGCGTCCGGGAGACAGGCCGGTGGCCAGGTGGAGCGCCGGGAGGCGCAGCGCCTGCCTTGGGCGCGCGCGGTGCCTTGCCGCGCGAGGTGGGTACGTTAATCCCGCCTCAAAGGGTGCCCGTTGGTGCCCTGGCGCCTCCCGCCGCTCCACCCCCTCGCTTGGGTTCGCGAGGGACTGGCAAACCTCGGACGCAGTGCGCCGCGAGAATATAGAGGCTTGGCTGTTTGAAATTTGAATCGAAATTGCGCAACGCGCCGAACTACATTCTGCGTCGTCCCGGCGTTCGCGCTAGGGCATGCACACATCGTTACAGGGCCGGCCCGATTGGCGCAGGTCCACGCCAAGGACTTTTTCCTCGTCACACATTCACCGTCATCCCCGCGCAACGCTGCGCCGTTGTCGCGAGAGGAGCCGCCCGCTTGCGCGGCGTCTCGAAGGATGGCCGCGGGCACTTGTGGCCATCCTTCGAGGCTCGCCGAAGACGGCGACACCTCAGGACGACGGCAGTGCTGGTCTTTCCGCCAGAAAAAAGATGTGTGCATGCCCTAGCGCGAACGCGGGGACGACGTCGTGATCACTGCATCGCCGCGATCTTGATGCCGGTCGGCCCGAGAATGACCACGAACAGCACCGGCAGGAAGAACAGGATCATCGGCACCGTCAGTTTCGGCGGCAGCGCCGCCGCCTTTTTCTCGGCCTCGTTCATGCGCATGTCGCGGTTTTCCTGCGCCATCACCCGCAGGCTGTGGCCGAGCGGCGTGCCGTAGCGTTCCGACTGCTGCAAGGCAAGACAGACCGATTTCACGCCCTCGAGCCCGGTGCGCTTCGCCAGATTTTCATATGCGACCTTGCGGTCCTGCAGATAGGACAACTCGGCGGTGGTAAGGGTGAATTCTTCCGAAAGCGCCACCGACTGCGACCCGATCTCGACGCTGACCTTGCGGAATGCGACCTCGATCGACATGCCGGACTCGATGCAGATCAGCAGCAGGTCGAGCGCATCCGGAAACGCCCGTTTGATCGAGAGCTGGCGCTTCGAAATCGCGTTTTTCAGGAAGATCATCGGCGCCTGCAGGCCGAGATAGGCCGCGCCGATACACATGCCGATCTTCACCGGCGTCGATTTCTCCATGTGGGAAATGACGAAAACATAGAGCACCGATCCGATCAGGAACACGATCGGGGTCACCATGCGGAAGAACAGGAATGTAACGTAGGGTGCATGTCCGCGATAGCCGGCCATGATCAGTTTTTCGCGCGCGGCTTCCTGCGCCACCCATTTGCTAAGGTTGAAATCTTCCACCACCTTGGCGACGAGCTGCTTGGGTGCCTGGCGCAGCGAAACCTTCTCGGTCTTGGAGAGGCGGTCGCGCTCGCGCTGGCGCAGCCGCTCGCGCTCGCTGGCGACGGCCTTCATGCGCTTGGCGAGGCCCTCGCCGGCGAACAGCGGCATGATCAGCGTATACGCCGTGGCGCTGGCGGCAATGGCGGCGAGCAGCATGGTCATGAACCGCGCGTCGTGAAGCTTGTCGACCAGAAACTCAATCATGCTGCACCGTCAGAAATCGAAATTGATCATTCGCTTCATCACGAAGATACCGAGGGACATCCATAGGACGCAGCCGCAAAGCATCAGCTGGCCGGTCGGGTGCGTCCACAGCAGCGAGATGTAGTCGGGGGTCGTCAGGTAAACGAGCAGCATCACGATCGGCGGCAATGAGCCGATAATGCCGGCGGACGCCTTGGCTTCCATCGACATGGCTTGAATCTTCTCGGCCATCTTCTTGCGGTCGCGAAGCACCTTGGACAGATTGCCCAGCGCTTCGGACAGGTTGCCGCCGGACTTTTGCTGGATCGCGATCACGATGCCGAAGAAATTGGCTTCCGGCACCGGCATCCGTTCGTACAGCCGCGAACAGGCCTCCCCAAGCGGCATGCCGATCGCTTGGGTCTCGATGATGGCGATGAATTCGCCCTTGAGCGGCTCCGGCGCGTCTGCGGCCACCACCTTGATCGACTCGAACAACGGCAGGCCCGCCTTGATGCCGCGGACGATGACGTCGACCGCATCCGGCAGGGCTTTGAGGAAAAGCTTTTCCCGGCGCTTCTTGAGATAGCTCAGGATCCACCGCGGCAGCCCGAAGCCGGCGGCAAAGGCGATGCCGACGGCGCCGAGCAATCCGCCGCCCATCAGAAACGCCGTCGCAAAGCAGGCCATGCCGAAAATGGCGGAGATGATCATGAACTTTCGCGGCGTCCAGGAGAGCCCGGCCTGGGTCAGCCGCGTGCTCAGCGAGACTTTCTTGTCCTTCTGGCGGCGCGCGTCGACTTCCTTCAGCGAGCCCTCGACCTGCTCGCGGCGCGAACGCTGCGTCTTGTCGCTCTGGCGGGCCACCGGCTCCGCTTTGGCGACGGAGGCGCGGCGGGCTTCGGCCTTCTTCTCTCCCGACAGCAGCGGATAAAGGAATACCCATGCCAGCCCGCCAACCGCGGTGGCAGCCATAAAACCGAGTGCGAGCATCTGCATATTCATGGGCGTGGTCCTTTAGACCTCGACTATGACTTCGGCGGCATCGATCGCGGCCGCCAGGCGCTTTTCTTCGCCGTAATAGCGCGCGCGATCCCAGAACCGCGGCCGGCCGATTCCGGTCGAACGGTGCCGTCCGATAATGTTGCCGTTGGCGTCCTCGCCGACCATGTCGTAGAGGAACAGATCCTGGGTGATGATGGTGTCGCCTTCCATGCCCATCACTTCGGTGATGTGGGTGATGCGGCGCGAGCCGTCGCGCAGGCGAGCCGCCTGAATGATGACGTCGATCGAGGCGCAGATCATTTCGCGGATGGTGCGCGAGGGCAGCGAAAAGCCGCCCATCGTGATCATCGATTCGCAGCGCGACAGGGCTTCGCGGGGATTATTGGCGTGCAGCGTCCCCATCGAGCCGTCGTGGCCGGTGTTCATCGCCTGCAACAGGTCGAATGCCTCCGGACCGCGGACTTCGCCGACGATGATGCGCTCGGGGCGCATACGCAGGCAGTTCCGAACCAGCTCGCGCATCGTGACCTGGCCCTCGCCCTCGATGTTGGGGGGGCGGGTTTCGAGACGGACCACGTGCGGCTGCTGCAGCTGAAGCTCCGCGGCGTCCTCGCAGGTGATGACCCGCTCGTCATGGTCGATGTAGTTGGTCAGGCAGTTCAGCAAGGTGGTCTTGCCGGAACCGGTGCCGCCGGAGATCAGCACGTTGCAGCGGACGCGGCCGATGATCTGCAGAATATCCGCGCCCTCCGGGGTGATCGCGCCGAACTTCACCAACTGGTCGAGGGTCAGCTTGTCCTTCTTGAATTTGCGGATGGTGAGCGCGGGGCCGTCGATCGCCAGCGGCGGAACGATGGCGTTGACGCGCGAGCCGTCGGCGAGACGGGCGTCGCAGATCGGCGAGGATTCGTCGACGCGCCGGCCGACCTGACTGACAATGCGCTGGCAGATGTTCAGCAGCTGTTGATTGTCGCGGAAGCGGATGCCGGTGCGCTGGATGCGGCCGGCGACTTCGATGAAGACCGTGCCGGCGCCATTGACCATGATGTCGGAAATGTCGTCACGCGACAAAAGCGGCTCGAGCGGCCCGTAGCCGAGAACGTCATTGCAGATGTCGTCGAGCAGTTCCTCCTGCTCGGCGATCGACATCACGATATTCTTGATCGCGATGATCTCGTTGACGATGTCGCGAATTTCCTCGCGCGCGGACTCGCCGTCGAGCTTGGCGAGCTGCGCCAGGTCGATCGCCTCGATCAGCGCGCCGAAGATCGTCGCCTTGACCTGATAGTAGGTGTCCGAGCGCCGCGCCTCGATCGAAGGAGCCGGCGGCGCCGCTCTTGCCGGCGCGAGCGGCGGCGAGGAGACCATCGGTGCGCCGTCGGAATTTCCACGCGAAACTCCGGCGCCGGAAGCCAGTTCCTGCGCCGCGGCGGGCTTCATCGCCCGAGCTTCGTTCTCTGATCCGCTACGCTTACCAAACACGACGGCACCCCATGCGATGACTTACTTCGATCGCAACTTGTCGAGCAGCGACAGCAACGAGCCCCGTGATTTCTTGGTTTCGCCGCGGCCGGTCAATCGCTGCGCGATCTGCAGGAACATCTCGCTGGTGCGATGCCCCGCCGCGACCTCCGCGATCATCTGGCCGTTATTGGTCGCCGAGCCGAACATCTGCGGATCGAACGGGATGGAAACGATCGGCTGGCTTTCGATCGCCTTGGCGAATTCGCTCGAATTGATTTCCGGCCGCTTCGGCACCCCGACCTGATTGAGACAATACAGCGGGGTCCGGTCGTTGGGCCGCGATGCCTTGAGCAGATCGAACAAGTTCTTGGTATTGCGCAGGTTGGCGAGGTCGGGCGCCGCGACGATCAGGATGTCGTCCGCGCCGACCAGCGCCCGCCTGGTCCATCCCGACCATTGGTGCGGAACGTCGAGCACGATGCAGGGCATTGTGGCGCGCAAGGTATCGAAGATCGAGTCGAAGGCTTCGGCGCCGAAATCGTAGACCCGGTCGAGGGTCGCCGGCGCCGCCAGCAGGCTGAGGTGGTCGGTGCATTTCGACAGCAGGCGGTCGACGAATGCGGTATCGACCCGGTCCGGCGAGAACACCGCATCCGCAATG
>NZ_DASYMN010000150.1:0-11170 GCF_036009065.1 Bradyrhizobium sp.
GGGTGAGCCCGCGACGTCGGCATGCCGCGCGGTGGCGCCGATCACCAGCGAGCGGCCCTTCATCTCGATGCCGCCGAGGCCTTCGATATGCGACAGGTCGACCAGATGCGGCGGGCTGGCGAGCCGCTGCTTCATGACGGGAATCAGCGTGTGACCGCCGGCGATCAGTTTTGCATCCTCGTTCTTGACCAGCAGGTTGGCGGCCTGCCGTACGGTCGCCGGGCGGTGATATTTGAATTCGTACATTAAGTGGTCCTTCGAGAGGTCGCCGCGCGATTACGTCGTTATGCGAGGTCGGAATTCGTCATCGCCTTGGCGCCGGCCGCGATCGACAGCACAATGTTCTGGTAGCCGGTGCAGCGGCAGAGATTGCCCTCGAGCTCCTCGCGGATGGTGTGGTCGGAAAGATCGTGGCCCTTGCGGTGCACCAGATCGACCGCGGTCATGATCATGCCGGGGGTGCAGAAGCCGCATTGCAGGCCGTGATTCTGGCGGAACGCCTCCTGCATCGGATGCAGCGGCGCGCCGTCGGCGGCAAGGCCCTCGATGGTCTTGACCTCGTGCCCATCCGCCATCACCGCCAGCATAGTGCAGGACTTCACCGCCTTGCCGTCGAGATGCACGACGCAGGCGCCGCATTGCGAGGTGTCGCAGCCGACATGGGTGCCCGTCAGCCTCAAGTTCTCGCGCAGAAACTGCACCAGCAGCGTGCGCGGGTCGACGTTATCCTTGACGGGATTGCCGTTCACGATCAGGGAGATTTTGGCCATCAGCACTCTCTTCATCTGCGCCCGCATTGCACGGCAGCACAGTCATTAAAGGTCATTCCGAGCATAATATGGGCCATCCCGGCAATGAGCAACCTCACCTTTCCGCAAGTCGTCCCCGTGAAGGCGGAGACCATAACCCCTGACGTCGCTGCTGAAAGAAGACATTCGCCGCATTGCCACAACGCGACGACACGGAGTATGGGTCCCGGCCCTTCGCCGGGACGACGCGTTGATTGCACCTCGCGCTACCCCTGCACAGCCTTGGCGAAATTGGCGAAAAACTCATCGGCCAATTTCTTGGCCGAGCCGTTGATCAGCCGTTGCCCGAGCTGGGCCAGCTTGCCGCCGATCTGCGCCTCGACATCGTATTTGAGCAGGGTGCCGCCGTCGGCGTCGGTCAACCCGACGGTGGCGCCGCCCTTGGCGAAGCCGGCGACGCCGCCCTCGCCTTCGCCGGAGATTTTGTAGCCGTTCGGTGGATCGAGATCGCTCAACGTCACCCGGCCCTTGAAGCGCGCCGACACCGGCCCGACCTTCATTTTCGCCACCGCGCGAAACCCGTTGTCGCCGGTTTTCTCCAGCTCCTCGCAGCCGGGGATGCAGGCCTTCAGCACCTCCGGATCGTTGAGTTTTTCCCACACCATTTCGCGCGGCGCGGCAAGCTGGACTTCGCCACTCATCGTCATGGCCATCGGGGTGCTCCTCAAATCGGTTCGCCGTCTGGCGCAGCGGCCTCGACCTTCAAGTAAAGCACGCAGGCCCCAAAAGGAAGGGGACCAACGACGCATATTCGCAGCGCAGCACTCCACCTCCTCGTCATGGCCGGGCTCGTCCCGGCCATCCACGTCGTTCTTGCTGCAAGACGTGGATGCCCGGCACAAGGCCGGGCATGACGAAAGAAAAGCGGAGTATTTTGGCCATTGGCAGACGCCGACGGGAATGGTTAGGTCGCGCGCATCATGAGCACTTCCCTGTCACCGCTTCTCGCACCGATGTTCTCCAGCGCCGCCATGCGCGCGGTCTGCGACGACGCGGCGGTGCTGCAGCACATGCTGGATTTCGAGGCGGCGCTGGCGCGCGCCGAAGCGGCGGCGGGCGTCATCCCGGCAAGCGCCGTCGGTCCGATCGGGAACGCCTGCAAGGCCGATGCATTCGACATCCCGGCACTGGCCGAGGCCGCGACGCGTTCCGGCAACCTCGCAATTCCGCTGGTCAAGGCGCTCACCGCCGCCGTCGCCAAGGCCAATCTCGATGCCGCCCGCTACGTGCATTGGGGCGCCACCAGCCAGGACGTGATCGACACCGCAACCATGCTGACCTTGCGCGCCGCGATCGATGCGCTGCTGGCCGACCTCGACCGCGCCATCGCCGGCTTTGCCGGGCTCGTGCGAAAACATCGCGGCACCGCGATGGTGGCGCGAACCTGGCTGCAGCATGCGCTGCCGATGCCGTTCGGATTGAAACTTGCCGAATATGCCGCAGCCTTGCATCGCTCGCGCGCGCGGTTGAAGCGGCTGCGCAGCGAGGGTCTGGCACTGCAATTTGGCGGCGCCGCCGGGACGCTGGCGGCGCTCGGCGACAGGGGCCTTGTGGTTGCGGAAAAACTCGCGGCCGAACTCGAATTGCCGCTGCCGGATGCGCCATGGCACACCCATCGCGATCGCATTGCCGAGGCCGCGTTGGTGTTCACGATTTTATGCGGCAGCTGCGGCAAGATCGCGCGCGACGTGTCGCTGCTGATGCAGACCGATGTGGCGGAAGCGTTCGAGCGCTCGGGCGAAGGCCGCGGCGGCTCGTCGACCATGCCGCACAAGCGTAATCCGGTGGCGGCGGCCACCGCATTGGCCGCCGCCACCATGGCGCCGAATCTCGCAGCGACGATTTTTGCTGCCCAGGTGCAGGATCACGAACGCAGCGCCGGGCCGTGGCATGCGGAATGGCCGACGCTGCCGACGTTGCAGCTGGTCACGTCCGGCGCGCTGGCGGCGATCGTCGACATTGCCGAAGGGCTGGAAGTCGATGCCGCGCGCATGCGCGTCAATCTTGACGCGACGGGCGGCCTGATCATGGCGGAGGCGGTGACATTCGCGCTGGCGGAAAAGATCGGCAAGAGCGATGCCCACCATCTGGTTGAGGCGGCAGCTATAAAGGCCGCCGCCGGCAGGCAAAACCTGAGCGTTGTGCTGGCGAGCGATCCGAAAGTTATCGCGCATCTCAGTGCCGACAAGCTCGCAAAACTGTTCGATCCGATGGCCTACCAAGGCGTCTCGCAGGCGCTGATAGATCGGCTGCTCAAGTCGCTGGATGAGAAACAAAGTTAGCCCCAACCGTCATTGCCGGGCTTGACCCGGCAATCCATCCCCTTCGAAAAGACTCTTGCGAAGAACGATGGATACGCGGGTCAAGCCCGCGTATGACGCGGAGAGAGGAACGTACCATGCCCATGATCGACGCCGGTGACGGCTGCCTGCTCAACGTATCCGTCGAAGGCCGCGGCGGCGGACCGACCCTGATGCTGTCCAATTCGCTGGGCTGCACCTTGCAGATGTGGGAGCCGCAGATGGCGGCGCTGACAAAACAGTTTCGCGTGGTCCGCTACGACCGCCGCGGCCACGGCAAATCGAGCGTGCCGCCCGGACCCTATTCGATGGAGCGGTTCGGCCGCGACGTGCTGGCCATCCTGGACGAACTCGACATCGCGAGGACGCACTGGTGCGGGCTGTCGATGGGCGGCATGGTCGGGCAATGGCTGGGCGCCAACGCGCCGGAGCGGTTCGACCGCATCATCCTGTCCAACACCGCCTGCTATTATCCCGATCCGACCAACTGGCTCAACCGAATCAAGGCGGTGAAGGAAGGTGGCATCGCCGCGGTCGCCGATACCGTCATCGCCGGCTGGCTGACGGCCGATTTCCGCGAGCGCGAGCCGCAAATCACCGCAAGGATGAAGGCGATGCTGACGGCGTCGCCGGTCGCGGGCTATCTCGCCTGCTGCGAGGCGCTCAGCACGCTCGATCAACGCGCATTGCTACTGAGGATCAAAAGCCCGACGCTGGTGATCGCCGGCCGCCACGACCCGGCGACGCCGGTCGCGGCCGGCGAATTCATCCGCAGCCAGATTCCCGGCGCCGGCATCACCATCCTCGCGGCCGCGCATATTTCCAATGTCGAGCAGCCGGAGGCGTTCACGGAGGCTGTGACCGGCTTTTTGACGCAACACTGATTGCAATGTCTGAAAAATCCAAGCATGCCACGAGCACTGCTTCACCTCTCCCATGGGGAGAGGTCGGCGCGAAGCGCCGGGTGAGGGGTTGGAGCCTATCGGTAGTCGGTAACCCCTCACCCCAACCCTCTCCCAACGGGAGAGGGAGCGCGTTTCCGCTGCCGCAATGTCGAGCCTTGCGTTGAATGACCTCAGAGGAACCTGCCAATGGACGATCAACAACGCCGCGACGCCGGCATGGCGCAACGCCGCAAAGTGCTCGGCGACGCCTGGGTCGACAAATCAGCTGCCAACGCCAATTCGTTCAACTCCGAGTTCATCGACCTGATCACGCGCCATGCGTGGGCCGATATCTGGGCCCGGCCGCATTTTGATCACCGCACCCGGCGAATCTTGGTGATCGGCACGCTGGTCGCGCTCGGACAATGGGATGAATTTCGCCTGCATGTGCGCGCGGCGCTGACGGAAGGCGGATTTTCGCCCGACGATATCAAGGAGATTCTGCTGCAGCAGGCGATCTATTGCGGCGTGCCCGCGGCCAACCACGCCGTCAAGGAAGCCCTAGCGATTGTTCAGGAACTGGGACTGCTGAAGCGCTAGATCGCTCGCGCCGGCCACGGCATTGCGAGGGTCTTCGCAGGGCGTTCGACCAGCAATACGATTGCGGTGCCGAGCAGCATCAAGAGCTCGGTCGCGTGCAGCCGGAGTGCCGCGGTCTCGCCGACCTGCGACGCCATCACCATGCTGGCAAAGCTGATGAGGCTGCCGATAACCAGCGCCATCCCAAGCGCTTCATCGCAGCCGCCGGTTTTGCGGATCGAAGCGCGCGTGATGAAAACCAGAAACAGCGCGAAAAACGCCACCACGGTGAGCTTGCCCAGCGCCAGCAGCCATGCAAAGCGCACGGCGCCCATCGCTGCCAGTTGCAGATGGTCGCTGACGAACAGCGCCACGGCAATATTTGGCCGCTCATAAAAGCCGTGGATCGGCGAAATCATGATCTTGAAGGCGACGATGGTCCAGGTCGGAACGAAATAGGCCGCCAGCAGCGCGCCGTTGAATGTGCTGATCCGCCAGTTCGTCGACATGTCGCTTCCCGTTTCACCGCACTGAAAAAAGCGGCGGTTCTGGGAGTCGAGCTAACCTCGGTAAATGGCGAACGACAATCTAAACCATTTGTTTACCTTAATGGACCGGAGCCGGGCGCCGCCTCGACGGTCTCGTGTCCCGGACGCGGTGCGGCATTCTTCATGCCGCTCCGCAAGTGCTACGCGCTGCGCTGCGTCCGGGGAACGAAGCCATCGGTTGCGGGTCTAGCGGCTAACGCTCGACGATTAATGCTGCATTCTTCCTCAAAAGAAAAATCCCGCCTCGCGGCGGGACTTTCCTTCTCTCACTTGATCTTACTCAACCTCCGTCCGCGCTAGCGGTCTTGGCCCTGCTGGCCCTGGCCGCCCTGACGATTCGGGTCCTGCTGCTGCTGGCCGGGCTTCTGGCCGCCGCCCTGCTGCTGGCCGGGCTTCTGACCCGGGTTCTGATTCTGCTGGCCCGGATTCTGGTTCGGGTTGGACATTCAGGAATCTCCCTTTTTTCGTTGTTGGGAACACAACGGGGTTATAACGGACACGGTCCCCAGTTGGTTTCCAGAAAATATCCGGTTCCGGCGCGATCATTGCGTGGCACCGCTTGTCGCATCTGTGGCAACGGAACCGGCAAAACTACCCGTGTACAGCCGTTTAAGCCGCACGTGCCGCTGTTGCCGCTCCGGTTTCCCGCTGTTAGAAAACGAGCTGCGACGCGACGTTCCGGCTGCCGGGGCCATCGGCCGCGTCGATCATTGCTCGATCACGGCAGCGCATGGATTATTTCGCCCAGCAACTCATCAACGGCATCGTGCTCGGCTCGATCTATGGCCTGATCGCGATCGGCTACACGATGGTCTACGGCATCGTCGGCATGATCAATTTCGCCCATGGCGATATTTTCATGATCGGCGGCTTCATTGCGCTGATCAGCTTCCTGATCCTGGTGTCGATCGGCCTCACCGTGGTCCCGGTGATCCTGCTCATTGTCCTGCTTGTGTCGATGGCGATCACCGCGCTCTATGGCTGGACCATCGAGCGCATCGCCTACCGGCCGTTGCGGCACTCGTTCCGGCTGGCGCCGATGCTCTCGGCGATCGGCATGTCGTTCGTACTGATCAATTTTTCGCAAGTTGCCCAGGGCGCGCGGGTAAAGCCGGTGCCGCCGATCATCACCGGCGGCTACACGCTGCATGAAGGGAGCGGCGGCTTTGTGGTGCAGCTCTCCAACGTGCAGATCGTCGTCGTCATCACCACCATCCTGCTGCTGGCGATCTTCACCTGGCTGGTGGCGCGCACGCGGCTCGGCCGCGACATGCGCGCCTGCGAGCAGGACCAGACCATGGCGGCGCTGCTCGGCGTCGACGTCGACCGCACCATCTCCATGACCTTCGTGATCGGGGCAGCGCTCGCCGCCGTCGCCGGCATGATGTACCTTTTGTATTACGGCCTGGTGGATTTCTTCATGGGCTTTGTCGCGGGCATCAAGGCCTTCACCGCCGCGGTGCTCGGCGGCATCGGCTCGCTGCCCGGTGCGATGCTCGGCGGCCTCCTGATCGGGCTGATCGAGACGCTGTGGTCGGCGTATTTCTCGGTGGAATACAAGGACGTCGCCGCGTTCTCGATCCTGATCATAGTGCTGATCTTCCTTCCGACCGGCCTGCTCGGCCGGCCGGAAGTTGAAAAAGTTTGACGACGCGCCGTGGCCGCGCTTGTCCCCGAGCAATCAACCGCATCGCGGATTCCCGGCATCGCCTTCATCCTGAAGAAGGCGTTGATATCGGCGCTGGTGGCGCTGTGGCTGTTTTCGCTGATGATCGGCATCCGCACCGACGCCGGTCCCGACGGCCAGCTGATCTGGTGGACAAGG
Organism: Bradyrhizobium sp.; assembly: GCF_036009065.1. GTDB lineage: Bacteria > Pseudomonadota > Alphaproteobacteria > Rhizobiales > Xanthobacteraceae > Bradyrhizobium. The sequence continues at coordinate 6,946 of NZ_DASYMN010000150.1, forward strand.
CTCGGCGATCTCGCCGCCATGGTCGCGGCGGTGTTCGGCGGCAGCATCGTGGTCGAATTACTGCGGCAATGGTGGGGCCCGGTCGGCACGGTCAGGATTGTTCCGCCATCGGTGCAAAGCGCGCTCGCGGTGGCGCGCCGCATGATCGCACCGGGTTTGCTGATCTTCACCTTCCTGGTGCCGGTGATCTTCTACGACCAGCGCTACATTCTCGATCTCGGCATCCTCGTGCTGACCTATGTGATGCTCGGATGGGGCCTGAACGTCGTGGTCGGGCTCGCTGGCTTGCTCGACCTCGGCTACGTCGCATTCTACGCCGTCGGCGCCTATTCCTACGCGCTGCTGGCGACCAATTTTGGTCTGTCGTTCTGGGTCTGCCTGCCGCTCGCGGGCATCCTCGCGGCGTTCTGGGGCGTGCTGCTGGGCTTTCCGGTGCTGCGGCTGCGCGGCGACTATCTCGCCATCGTCACGCTGGCGTTCGGCGAGATCATCCGCCTCGTCATCATCAACTGGCAGAGCCTGACCGGCGGCCCCAACGGCGTCACCGGCATCCCGCGCCCCACTTTGTTCGGCATTCCGCTGTCATCAGGCGATGACGGCCTCGCGGCAAAGCTCGGCATCGAATTCTCAGCCACCCATCGCATCGTGTTTCTGTTCTATCTGATCCTGGCGCTGGCGCTCTTGACCAACTGGGTGACGATAAGACTGCGCCGGCTGCCGATCGGCCGCGCCTGGGAGGCCCTGCGCGAGGACGAAGTCGCCTGCCGCGCACTCGGCATCAACACCACGACGACAAAGCTCACCGCCTTCGCCACCGGCGCGATGTTCGGCGGCCTTGCCGGCGCCTTCTTCGCCACGCGGCAGGGTTTTATCAGCCCGGAATCCTTCACCTTCCAGGAATCCGCGCTGGTGCTGGCAATCGTCGTGCTCGGCGGCATGGGCTCGCAGCTCGGCGTGGCGCTGGCCGCGCTCGCCATGATCGGCGGCTTCGAACTGTTCCGCGGTCTCGATCAATATCGCATGCTGGTGTTCGGCATGGCGATGGTCCTTTTGATGATCTGGCGGCCGCGCGGGTTGATCGGGCATCGCGCGCCGACGGTGTTCCTGCGGCATGCCCAAGCGATCTCATCCGACCTCGTCAAGGAAGGCCACGGATGAGCGCGCGCGACATTCTCAGCGTCGAAGGTCTGTCGATGCGCTTCGGCGGCATTGTCGCGGTCAACGAGCTCAGCTTCAGCGCCGAGCGGCGCAAGATCACCGCGCTGATCGGGCCGAACGGCGCCGGCAAGACTACGGTATTCAATTGCATCACCGGATTCTACAAGCCGACATCAGGCACGATGCGGCTGACCCATGAGGACGGCCAGGTCATTCATCTCGAGCGGCTGAACGATTTCCGCATCTCCAAGCTGGCAAAAGTCGCACGCACGTTCCAGAATATCCGGTTGTTTCCCGGCATGACCGCGCTGGAAAACCTGATGGTGGCGCAGCACAACGCGCTGATGCGCGCCTCGGGTTTTACGTTTCTCGGCCTTGTCGGCGCGCCGTCGTATCGCGCGGCGGAAGCGCACGCCGTCGATCTGGCGCGGCTCTGGCTCGACCGCATCGGCCTCTTGGAGCGCGCCGACGATGCCGCCGGCAATCTGCCCTATGGCGACCAGCGCCGCCTCGAAATCGCCCGCGCGATGTGCACTGAGCCGGCGCTGCTCTGCCTCGACGAACCGGCCGCGGGACTGAACGCGCGGGAAAGCGCGGCACTCAGCGATCTGCTGCTCTCGATCCGCGCCGAGCACGGCGCCTCGATCCTGCTGATCGAGCACGACATGTCCGTGGTGATGGAAATTTCCGACCATGTGGTGGTGCTCGACTACGGCGTCAAGATCGCCGACGGCTCACCGCAGCAGGTCCGCGACGATCCGAAGGTGATCGCGGCCTATCTCGGCGTGGAAGACAACGAAGTCGCCGCCATAGAGCAGGAGTTGGGGTTGTGAGGCGGTTACAAAATATGCCGTCAAGGCCGGGCTTGTCCCGGCCATCCACGTCTTGGCAACATCCGCTGAAGAAAGACGTGGATGCCCGGGACAAGCCCGGGCATGACGGCTGTTGCGAGGTCATGCGATGACCTCAACCACACCCCCCCTGCTCGCGGTCCGCGGCCTGCGCGCGGCCTATGGCAAGATCGAGGCGCTGAAGGGCGTCGATATGTCGATCGACGCCGGCGAGATCGTCGCGCTGATCGGCTCCAACGGTGCCGGCAAGTCGACGCTGATGATGACGGTGTTCGGCAAGCCGCGCGCCCGCGCCGGCCGGATCGCATTCGACGGCCGCGATATCACCGACGTGCCGACGCATGAGATCGCACGCATGCGGATTGCGCAATCGCCTGAGGGCCGGCGGATTTTCCCGCGCATGAGCGTTGCGGAAAACCTGCAGATGGGCGCCGACGCCACCGACTCCAGTGAAGCGGACCGCGCCGCCGGGCTGGAGCGCGTGCTGACGCTGTTCCCGCGTCTAAAGGAGCGCATGACCCAGCGCGGCGGCACCCTGTCGGGCGGCGAGCAGCAGATGCTGGCGATCGGCCGCGCGCTGATGAGCCGCCCGCGCCTGTTGATGCTGGACGAGCCTTCGCTCGGTCTCGCGCCGCTGATCGCGCGGCAGATTTTTGACGCGATCCGCACCCTGAACCGGCAGGACGGCCTCACCGTGCTGATCGTCGAGCAGAACGCCAACCACGCGCTGCGGCTTGCCCACCGCGGCTACGTCATGGTCAACGGCCTGATCACGCTGACCGGAACCGGCGCAGAATTGCTGCAGCGCCCGGAAATCCGGGCGGCGTATCTGGAAGGCGGAAGAAGGGGATAAGCGGCCAGCCATCCACGAGTCGTCGCCGTGAAGGCGGGGACCCATACGCCGTGTCGCCTCGTTTTGGCACTGGGGCAGACGCCTTCTGCAACAATGACCGCCAGGGGTTATGGATCCGCCTTCGCGGGGACGACGTGGTAAACTGCGGCAAGATGCTGCGATCCCGCGCCGCAATGGGACGAAAATTGCCGATGACTTCGCGGCCAAATCAGCCGACAATGGCCCAAGTTCGCAAACCCGGCGCGGGACTGCCGGGAGCTTCCCACCTTAAGATCATCGCGAGGACCACCTATGAAACCAATGAAACTCATCGGCCTGGCATTTGGCGCGTCGCTCGCGCTATCGACCGCGGCATTTGCGCAGGACATCACCATCGCGGTGGCCGGTCCGATGACCGGCAGCGAATCCGCCTTCGGACGGCAGATGAAGAACGGCGCCGAGCAGGCGGTGGAAGACCTCAATGCCGCCGGCGGCGTGCTGAGCAAAAAGCTGGCGCTGCAGGTCGGCGACGACGCCTGCGATCCGAAACAGGCGCGCTCGGTGGCGGAAAAGTTCGCCAGTGCGAAGATCCCGTTCGTCGCGGGCCATTTCTGTTCGTCGTCGTCGATCCCGGCGTCGGAAGCCTACGCCGACGGCAACGTGCTGCAGATCACGCCGGCCTCGACCAATCCGCTGTTCACCGAGCGCAAGCTCTGGAACGTGGCGCGGGTCTGCGGCCGCGACGATCAGCAGGGCCTGGTCGCCGCCGACTACATCGCCAAGAACTACAAAGGCAAGAACGTCGCCATCCTCAACGACAAGACCACCTACGGCAAGGGCCTTGCCGACGAGACCAAGAAGGCGCTCAACAAGGCCGGCTTCACCGAAAAACTGTTCGAATCCTACAACAAGGGCGACAAGGATTTTAACTCCATCGTCTCGCGGCTGAAGCGCGACAATATCGACCTCGTCTTCGTCGGCGGCTACCATCAGGAAGCAGGCCTGATCCTGCGCCAGATGCGCGATCAGGGCCTGAAAACCGTGCTGATGGCCGGCGACGCCATGAACGACAAGGAATTCGCCTCCATCACCGGCCCCGCCGCGGAAGGCACGCTGTTTACCTTCGGCCCCGATCCGCGCAACAAGCCGACCGCAAAGGCGATCGTCGAGAAGTTCAAGAAGAAGAACATCGATCCCGAGGGCTATACGCTCTACACCTACGCCGCGATGCAGGTCTGGTCGAAGGCGGTGGCGAAGGTCGGCTCGACCGATCCGAAAAAGGTGATGGAAGCGATCAAGGCCGGCGAGTGGGACACCGTGCTCGGCAAGCTGTCGTTCGACGCCAAGGGCGACATCAAGGTGATCGACTACGTCGTCTACAAAT
>NZ_DASYMN010000151.1:0-25961 GCF_036009065.1 Bradyrhizobium sp.
GTTATGCAGCACGATGATGCGGTCGGCGAGCGAGCGCACCACATCCATCTTGTGCTCGACCAGCAGAATGATCTTGCTGGTATCCTTCTTCAGCCGCGCGATCAGGTCGAGCACCACCGGCACCTCGTCGACGCTCATGCCGGCGGTCGGCTCATCGAACATGAAAACCTTGGGTTCCAGCGCCATCATCAAGGCGACCTCGAGCTTGCGCTGGTCGCCATGCGACAGCACGGTTGCCGCCACAGCGCGGCGGTTGCCGAGCGCGACCTTGTCGAGGATGGCGTCGGCCCGCGCGATCAAATCGCGTCGCGTCATCCAGGGCCGCAGCATGTCGTAATGCACGCCGCTGGCGGATTGCACCGCGAGCCGCACGTTTTCCGCGACGCTCAAATTCGGAAACAGGTTGGTGAGCTGGAACGCGCGGCCGAGCCCGGCGCGGGTGCGAAGCGGTGCCGAGAGCTGCGTGATATCAGTGCCGTCGAACAGGATGCTGCCCGCGCTCGGGCGCAATTGTCCGGAAATCAGGTTGAAGTATGTGGTCTTGCCGGCGCCGTTCGGCCCGACGATCGCGGTCAGCTCGCCGGGGCGGAACGCGCAGCTTACGCTGTCGACGGCGACATGGCCGCCGAAGCGGATGGTGAGGTTGCGGGTTTCGAGGGATGTCATCCCACCTCCCCCCTTGAGGGGGAGGTCGACCGGCCGAAGGCCGGTCGGGAGGGGGGTAAGCAACGAGCGCCGGCGCCCGCGGCTACCCCCCTCCCCAGCCCTCCCCCTCAAGGGGGGAGGGAGCAGGCTGAGCCCGCCGCAAAGAAAGTCGCAAAGATTCACGACAAGAGCGGCCCGGAACGGCTTCTGTTCTCGGAGAAATTCGCCTGCCCGGTGTCCGGCTTTACGATTCCGGAAATCGAGCCCAGGCTGTTCTCGTTCAACAACCCCTACGGCGCCTGCCCGGAATGCGGCGGGCTCGGCGTCGAGCAGCATGTCGATGAAGAGCTTGTCATTCCCGACAAGGAGTTGACCCTGCGGCGCGGCGCCATCGCGCCGTGGGCGAAATCGTCCTCGCCCTATTACATCCAGACTCTCAACGCGCTCGGCAAATTCTACAAGTTCACGCTGGACACCAAGTGGAAGGACCTGCCGAAGAAGACGCAGGCTGCGATCCTGCACGGCTCCGGCGACGACGAGATAAAATTCTCCTATGAAGACGGGGTGCGCTCCTACGACACCAAGAAACCGTTCGAGGGCGTCATCACCAACATCGACCGCCGCTACCGCGAAACCGAAAGCGAATGGGCGCGCGAAGAACTGGCGAAATATTTTTCCGACGTGCCCTGCGCGGCCTGCAACGGCTATCGGCTGAAGCCGGAAGCGCTGTGCGTCAAGATCGGCGGCAAGCATATCGGCGAAATCAGCGAATTGTCGGTGCGGCGCGCCGGCGAATGGTTCGAGACCGTGCCGAAGGCGCTCAACGCCCAGCAGAACGAGATCGCCGCGCGGGTGCTGAAGGAAATCCGCGAGCGGCTGTCGTTCCTGCTCGACGTCGGGCTGAACTACCTGACCCTGGCGCGCGCCTCCGGCACCCTCTCCGGCGGCGAGAGCCAGCGCATCCGCCTCGCCTCGCAGATCGGCTCCGGCCTCACCGGCGTGCTCTATGTGCTGGACGAGCCCTCGATCGGCCTGCATCAGCGCGACAACGCGCGGCTGCTGGAAACCCTGAAGCGGCTGCGCGACCTCGGCAACACCGTGATCGTGGTGGAGCATGACGAGGACGCCATCCGGCTTGCCGATTACGTGCTCGATATCGGCCCCGGCGCCGGCATGCATGGCGGCCACATCGTCGCCCAGGGCACGCCCGCGGACATCATGAACAATCCGGCGTCGTTGACCGGAAAATATCTCACCGGCGAATTGTCGGTAGAGATCCCGGAGCGGCGGCCGCCGAACCATCGCCGCACCATAAAAGTGGTCAACGCCCGCGGCAACAATTTGAAAAACGTCTCGGCGGAGATCCCGCTCGGGCTGTTCACTTGCGTCACCGGCGTCTCCGGCGGCGGCAAGTCGACGCTGCTGATCGACACGCTCTACAAGGCGATCGCGCGAAAACTCAACAACGCCAGCGAGGGCGCCGCCCCGCACGACCGCATCGAGGGGTTGGAGCACATCGACAAGATCATCGACATCGACCAGTCGCCGATCGGCCGCACCCCGCGCTCCAACCCCGCGACCTACACCGGCGCGTTCACGCCGATCCGCGAATGGTTTTCAGGCCTGCCCGAGGCCAAGGCGCGCGGCTATGAGCCCGGGCGGTTTTCGTTCAACGTCAAGGGCGGCCGCTGCGAGGCCTGCCAGGGCGACGGCGTCATCAAGATCGAGATGCACTTTTTGCCGGACGTCTACGTCACCTGCACCGCGTGCCGCGGCAAGCGCTACAACCGCGAAACGCTGGAAGTGCTGTTCAAGGGCAAATCAATCGCCGACGTGCTCGATATGACGGTGGAGGAAGCCGCCGAGTTCTTCAAGGCGGTGCCCCGCGTGCGCGAGACGTTCAAGACGCTGCACCGCGTCGGCCTCGACTACATCCATGTCGGCCAGCAGGCCACCACCCTATCGGGCGGCGAAGCGCAGCGCGTGAAGTTGGCGAAAGAACTGAGCAAGCGCGCCACCGGCCGCACGCTCTACATTCTCGATGAGCCGACGACGGGGCTGCACTTCCACGACGTGAAAAAACTGCTCGAGGTGCTGCACGAGCTGGTGGCGCAGGGCAACACCGTGGTGGTGATCGAGCACAATCTCGAAGTGATAAAAACCGCCGACTGGGTGATCGACCTCGGCCCCGAAGGCGGCGACGGGGGCGGCGAAATCGTCGCCTGGGGCCCGCCGGAGGACATCGTCAAGGCGCCGCGGAGCTACACGGGGAAGTTTCTGGGGCCGGTGCTGGCGAAGGCCGCGGGTGGGAAGCGGCGGAAGAGCGGGGCGAGCGAGGCGGCGGAGTAGCCTTTTCCTTCGTTCTCAGAACGAAGGCGCCGAGTGGCGGCGCGGCATGTGGTTGCCGACCATGAGCGAAACTTTGCGGCCCATACAGACTCTGGTCCTTGCCGGTGATGTTCGCGTGTCGGACCACGGTTTTGCGGAACTTGCGAAAGATGCTATCCTCATCGAGGATATCGTGGCGAACGTGATGACTGCCGTCGCTGTCGAGGATTATCCGGAACGGTTTCGCGGTCGCAGCGTCCTGGCATTGCAGCATGATGCCGATGGCCGTCCTGTTCACGTTGTGTGGGCGCTCCCGTCGGGTGACCGCTGGCCGGCCGTTCTCGTCACGGCGTATCGTCCGGACCTTCTCTTGTGGGACGATGAATTCAAAAGGCGGAAAAGCAGATGATGCGCAAATCCACCAAACTGATCCACGAGGGTAAATACGCCGCTTGATACGACAAAACCCGATGAGCCGAAATTATTCGTGGTCGAGAACGAAATAGTTAGCCACGATCCATTCAAGCACGTCGGAATCCAAATGCTAAAGTTTGTTACTAGCTTCGATGAGGGACAGCGCGCCGTGCGAACGTTTGTAATGAACGAAATTCGTAAGGACCAAGGTTTACTGAAGCGTTTAGAACGAGCCTGTAAGTTATCGTCGAGCCCCAATATCGACCATTATTTAGATCGTGCCGTCTACTCCGACTTCAAAGGCCTTGTCATCATAGACGAGGCAACATCTGAATTGTTTCGAGTCATCGAAAAGATCAATGCCAATATTTCCGTGTTGGAATTGAAAGCCTTCATTTCCGATTCTGGCGATCGGACATTTCAATTTGATACCCTTTATGATGAGCTTGAAGACCCTTCAGAACTCGAAACTTCAGAAAATAATTCTAACACGCCAGAAGCTCGCACAGCTCGGCGAGAACGCCGAGCCAGATCAGATACCGTCGTTGTTCCGGCCCGCGAAGAAGGATTTCAGGAGGTTTTCATTGGCGAGAACCAATGGCGCGCCATCAGAATAGGCGCCGCCATGAAAGATCGGATAAAATATATTGCCGCCTATCGCGTCGCACCCATCCAAGCAATTACCCACCTCGCTAAAGTTCAAGAAATTAAACCCTACAAAGATACTGGCAAGTACCAGTTGATCTTCGACGGTTCCGCTGAAAAAATTGGCCCGGTCAAACTAAAAGAAGGGCAAAGCTGGTCCGCAGGGCCCCTTTTATGTTGAACGCGACAGGCTGCTGAAGGCCGCGACGATTGATGAAGCACTGAGTTGAAACGAAATTCCACACTCGTCCACAAGCCAGCGCCCGTTCAGCCGTAGACGATGTCTTCGTCGGCGAGATAATCGGCCGCAAATGCCTGTGCGGCGTGGATATCGTCATGCGTCAGCCGAGGGTGATCCATGAGGATCGACTCCGGCAACATACCGGCACCAAGTTTGCGCAAGATCAATTCCACCGGGACGCGCGTGCCACCCACAACGGGTTTGCCACCCATGATGTCCGGATTCATTTCGATGCGTTCGTGGACCATGGCTATTCCGCCGCGACGATGAGACACTTGGTTTTGATGATAACAGACAGCCTGTCTGCTGTCAGCCACTACCTCACCCCCGTCCCGCCACACCGCTGACACTTCACCACCCTGTCCCCCTTCTTCACCAGCCCCTTCCCCTCGCAATTCTTGCATTTCTGCTTCTTCTTGACGTTGGGGCCTTTTTCGTTGGCCATGACGGTCTCCCCGATCCTGCGGCGCACTGCGCGATTGCTATCCTGCGCATAAACCGGCGAAGATGTCGCCATGACCTTTGCCCGCCTCAAGGAGAGCATCCGCGCGCTGTATGAGGGCGCCACGCCCGCCGGCGTCCGGTTCCGTTATGCGTTGCTGGCGTTCGACATCATCACGGTGCTGTTCATCGTCGCGACCTCGTTCCTGCCGCGCAGCCAGGCCATCGAAACGCTGGATATCCTGTTCGGCGCGGTCATTCTCGCCGACTTCTTGGCGCGGCTGCTGGTCAGCCCGCATCGGCTGCGCGAATTCACCCGGCTCTCGACCTGGACCGACCTGGTTGCGATCGTCTCGTTCCTGGCGCCGCTTGCCGGCGAGGCCGGCGGCTTTCTGCGTATCCTGCGGACGCTGCGGCTCTTGCGCAACGTGCAAATGCTGGAGCGGCTGCGGCTCGACAGCGATTTCTTCCGGCGCAACGAGGAAGTGGTTTTCGCCGTCACCAACCTTGCGGTGTTCATCTTCGTGATGACCGCGATCGTTTACGAAACCCAGAAGTTCCGCAACGAGCAGATCACCAACTACGCCGACGCGCTGTATTTCACCGTCACCGCGCTGACGACGACCGGCTTCGGCGACATCACCCTGCCCGGCACCACCGGCCGGCTGATCACCGTCGTGATCATGATTTTCGGCGTGACGCTGTTCTTCAACCTCGCCCGCGCGCTGCTGTCGCCGAACAAGGTGCGGTTTTCCTGCCCGGACTGCGGCCTGCAGCGCCACGACAGCGACGCCGTGCATTGCAAGGCATGCGGCAAGCTGTTGAACATTCCTGACGAAGGGTTGGCGTAGCATGCCCTCGCCCACTTCCACCGTCTTCCGCAATGCCATCCTTGCCGAACAGCAGGTGACCTGCGCCTATGACGGCCGCCGCCGCGAGTTGTGTCCGCATATCATCGGCACGAGCAAAGATGGCGAGGAAGTCGTGCTGGCGTGGCAGTTCGGCGGCGAGAGTTCCGGCAAACTGCCGCAATGGCGCTGTCTCAAACTTGCCAATGTGCGCGATGCCCGCGCCCGCGATGGTCGCTGGCATGAAGGCGGCTCGCACAAAAGCGAGCAGAGCTGCGTCGCGAAGATCGACCTCGACATCAACATCCACGTGCGCAAGAATCGCCGTTGAGGAGATCAATCATGCCCGCCGTCCGCGACAACACCGCCCTCTCCCGCTTCGAACTCGACGTCGAGGGCGGGCTGGCGTTTGCCAATTACCGCCGCGCGCCGGGTACGGTCATCATCACGCATACCGAGACGCCACGCGCGTTGCGCGGGCGCGGCATTGCGTCGGAGCTGGTGCAGGGTGCGCTGGAGTTGATCCGCGCGGATGGCAGCAGGGTCGTCGCCGGCTGCGGCTTTGTGGTGGATTATTTGCGCAAGCATCCGGAGTTTTCGGATCTGACGCGATCGTAGGGCGGATTAGCCCGGCCCAGAGCACCGGTGTTCCAACACGCGAAGGCGGAAGGCGTAATCCGCCGCCGGTGCGCGGAGCGGCGGATTACGCTTGCACCTCTATCCGGTTGAGCTGTCGCGTCCGGGGTCGCTAATCCGCCTACAAACTGCGTTCACAAAAATGTGAATGTATGCCTATCCCCGCCCTCAAGACCTCGCTTATCCTGCTTGTGTCCTGTCTGATGAGGGGCGCTTCTAGAGGCGTTACTGAAGTGGGACAGAGCGAAAGCTTGATCGGCGAGGGGTAACCCGAACCGGTCGGATGCGGCGCCCGCGGACGTGCCTCGCAAGCGCGGACTCGGGAGGCCTTGGGGAGCCGTCCGAGCCCACTACGGGGCTCTGCCTTCAATGGCTGGACGGGACAGGTGAAGGGTGGGCGAAAGCCTGCCTGGATGGCGAGCTTGCTCGCGCCTGCGCCCGGAAGTTAGGCCCCAGGGACAGAAATCGCTGCGATGGAGCGTCCGAAAGGCGCTTTTGTTACTACCAAGGCGCGTCGTTCGGCGCTCCATCTCCCCTCAAAGAGGGGAGATCAACTAACAGCCCAACTCGCGCGGCGGCGCGAGAACGAGAGCGCTTGGCTGTTTGAAATTTTGAATTTGAAAATTAAGCAAGACGCTGCGACACACGCTACGTCATACGCGGGCTTGACCCGCGTATCCATCCTCTTTGAAACGACTCTTGCGAAGAGGATGGATTGCCGGGTCAAGCCCGGCAATGACGGGTGTCTCGTGTCCCGGGCGCGATGCGGCATTCTTCATGCCGCTTCGCAGAACCGGGACCCCGGCTCTGCAGCGCACCGCTTCGCAAGAGCTACGCGCTGCGCTGCGTCCGGGGCACGTTCGCGCACGCCTCAGACAATCTTGATCGACATGTCCGGCAGGCCCTCGATCTTGCACAGCAGCACATCGCCCCTAACCACCGGACCGACATTCTCCGGCGTACCGGAATAGATGATGTCGCCGGCCTTGAGCTCGAACGCTTCCGACAGTTTCGCGATCTGCTCGGCCACGCTCCAGATCATGTTCTGCAGGTCCGAGTTCTGCTTGACGGTGCCGTTCACCGCCAGCGAAATCGCGCCCTTGGTGAAATGTCCGGTCTTCGCAACGGGATGGATCGGACCAAGCACCGCGGCGCGGTCAAAACTCTTGCCGATTTCCCACGGCTTCTTCTCGTCGCCCATGGCGCGCTGCAGGTCGCGCCGCGTCATGTCGAGACCGAGCGCATAGCCATAGACATGGTCGAGCGCCTTCTCGGGCGAAATATTGGTGCCGCCGGATTTCAGCGCCGCCACCAGTTCGACCTCGTAGTGATAGTTCTTGGTCAGCGACGGATAAGGATGATCGGCGACCGTGCCGATGGCGACGTTCTGGATCGCGTCGGTCGGCTTCTGGAAGAAGAACGGCGGCTCGCGGGTCGGGTCCGAGCCCATCTCGCGGGAGTGCGCGGCATAATTGCGGCCGATGCAATAGATGCGGCGCACCTGGAACACATCGGTCTCGCCGACGATGGGAATGGTGATCGCCGCCACCGGAAACATCGGCTTCGGTCCGGCCTGCGCCGCAGCCGGCTGAACCTGCGCGGCGCCGGCGAGCGCCAGCGCACCGGTGGCGAGAATGGTCCTGCGATCGATGCTATCCATGGGTGTTCTCCTTGTGCGATTTTTTAAGATTATCTTGCCGGCGGGTTTTGCTCGATCGGCTCCATGCCGGTGCTCTTGATCGCCGCGGCGCCGGCATTGCTTCTTACCAGATCGATCAGCGCCTGCGCCGATGGCTTTTCCTTGGTATCCGTGGCGCCCATTCCAAGCGTGTCGATCAGGCTTGCCACATAGATGCCGCTGCTGCCGCCCGAGGCCGGATCGATGTCGGCGACGCCCTTTGCCGCCAGCAGCACCTGCTTGAAAGCGCCGGCGGTGAGGACCTTGAGCGGCTCCGCCTGCACCGCGCCCGGCAATGCGATCGCGATCGCAAGGGCCAGCCCGGCAGATTTAAGCTTCATCATGATCGCTCGTTCCGCTGCAATCGTCCAACCCCGATCCGCTGCCGAATATTCCAGGCTTGGCGACCAATAGCATCGCTCGCCGTCGATCGCAGCAAAAAGGCCCGCACGAATGCCGGCCTTTCCGCTCCATTTTGGCTGAAAAGTAGAATTCAGTGCTTGATTTCGGGCGGCAGCTTGCCGCCATTGGCGGCGAGCTTTGTCATCACCTGCTTATGCAGCCAGATGTTCATGCTGGCGGAATCGTTGCTGTCGCCGGTGTAACCAAGCTCCTTGGCGAGCTCCTTGCGTGCGGTGAAGCTGGAGTCGATGTCCAGCGCCTTCATCAGGTCAACGATCGAGGTGCGCCATGCCAGCTTTTCGCCCTTGGCGGCGACCGCCTTGTCCAGGATCGGCGCGACGTCGACGCTTTGCGGTCGGGCTGATCCCTCGGCAGTTTTGCCGCCCCCGACGATGATCGGACCTGGAGCGGGAGCGCCTCCGCCTGAACTCGCGCCACCCGGAGCGGTGGCGTCCGGTGCCGCGGCATCAGCCTTGGTACCGAAGATCGCGCTCATGATTTTTCCGAAAATGCTCATCGTATCGCTCCCTGTGAACTTTGAAGACAGTTGAACGTCCCGCGTGGCACTTCGTTCAATTCCGACACCGCCGTCTCGGATCGCTAAGGACCTCAGCCCCGGGGACAAGCCCAGCCAATGCAGCACGGGGTACCTACCCGGTCCACCTGGCCGACGCTAAAATGACAATCACATGAAGCTTCCGCTTCATCATCACCGAACCGTGAGCAACGATTTCAATGGATTGGCGCTACCATTGCCGCTCAGTTCGCGGCTTGGCCATTGGGTTTCCTTGTCTTCGCGTCTGGCCTGATCGCGATCGTCCAGTCCCAAGGCAAACGCGCGCCCTCGATCGGCGCGGTGGATTTGCCGCCAGCCGTCAGGGAGACAACAATGGCCACTCCATATCCCGGCAACGTCACGCCGCTCGTGCCAGCCGCGCCCGACGCCGCGGCCGCGCCCGTCATCCGAACCATCGGACTGCCGGATCTGAGCGACGCATTGCGTCTCGGCTGGGAGGATTTCAAGGCGGTGCCAAGCCACGCCATCATCCTGTGCATGATCTATCCGGTGCTGGGACTGGTGCTGGCGCGACTGGCGCTGGGCTATTCGGTGTTGCCGCTGCTGTTTCCGCTCGCGGCGGGGTTTGCCCTGCTCGGCCCGTTCGCGGCGCTCGGCCTGTACGAGCTGAGCTATCGTCGCGAACGCGGCGAAGAGGCGTCGGCCTGGCATGCGACCGAGGTGCTGCGCTCGCCGTCATTCGGCGCCATGCTTGGGCTCGGCACGCTGCTGCTGGCGCTGTTCGTGATCTGGGTCGCCACCGCGCAAGCCATTTACGTCGCGACCTTCGGCTATGAAGCCGCGGCCGGAATTCCGGATTTCGTCAAACGCGTGCTGACGACGGCTCAAGGATGGTGGCTGATCGTGGTCGGCTGCGGCGTCGGCTTTCTGTTCGCCGTGGTGGCGCTCTGCATCAGCGTCGTTTCGTTTCCCTTGATGCTCGATCGTCACGCCAGCGCCGCCGATGCAATGCTGACTTCGCTGCAGGCGGTCGCGCGCAATCCGGTGCCGATGGCGGCATGGGGTTTGATTGTCGCGGTGCTGCTGGTGATCGGCTCATTGCCGTTCTTCCTTGGCCTTGCCATCGTGATCCCGCTGCTGGGCCACGCCACCTGGCACCTTTATCGCAAGGTGATCGAGCCGGTCACCGTCTCGCACGCGCCGCCGCCGTTGAGGAAGGTTCAACGCTACGCGGCGGACTTTCCCGCATCGCTGTTTCAGTGGCGCCGCAAGGACAATTGATCGCGTCACATAACGACCGTCGTCCCCGCGCAGGCGGGACCCATAACCTCTGGCGTTGGTGTTTGCACATAGCCTTGCAACGCTATCGTTCAAATTGAAACGACACGGCGTATGGGTCCCCGCCTTCGCGGGAAGGACATCTTGCTTGTTGCGCCGCGGTTTGGCATGCAGGCGCATGTTCGATGCGGTGGTATTCGCCGGCGGGGGTAACCGCTGTTACTGGCAGGGTGGCTTCTACGAGGCGGCGGCGCCGCGGCTGGGACTGACGCCGAAGCTGGTGGTCGCCGCCAGCGCCGGCGCCTTTGCCGCGGCCTATTCGCTGCTCGGGATCGGGCCGCAGGCCCGCAGCCGGGTGTATGACGGCTGCGGCCCGCATCTGAAGAATTTCGATGTCGCGGCCTGGCGCCGCGGCGAGCCGCTCTGCCCGGTCGGACCGCTGTATAACGAACTGCTGGCCCAAACCATCGACGATGCCGCGCTGGCGCGGCTCAATGCCATCACCGACCTGCAGATCGCGGTGACCCGGATGCCGCGCGGCGTGCCGCCACTCGCGGGGGCAATGCTCGGCATCGGCGCCTATCAGCTTGAGAAGCATTTGCTGCATCCGGTACATCCCCGCCTCGGCCGCGCGCTTGGGTTTCGTGCCGAATTCATCCCGGTGCGCACGCTCGCCGACGCGCGTCGAATGCACGAGGTGCTGATGGCAAGCAGCGGCGTGCCGCCCTTCATGCCGGTAACCTTGGTGAACGGAATGCCGGCGTTCGACGGCGGCCTGGTCGATAACGTCCCGGTCGAGCCGCTAAAGCCGATCGAGTCCGCCGGCGGACGGACGCTGGTGCTGTTGACGCGGCTCTATCGGCACATGCCTGACGTCGCCGGCCGTAGCTACGTGCAGCCGTCCCGCAAGATCGAACTGTCGCAATTCGACATCACCAATCCCGACGGCATCCGCGCCGCCTACGAATTGGGATTGCGCGACGGCAACGCATTCGCGGCGTCGCTGGGGAAATAGGCGATAAGAGGGTATCCGTCATTGCGAGCGGCGTGAAGCAATCCAGTCTTGGGCTCCATAGAACTGGATTGCTTCGCCGCAAGTGCTCCTCGCAATGACGGCGAAGCCTTGTTTTGGCCGCGGTTGGCCACGACATTTCGTCTGCCGGGCAACCTTTTCATCCGCGAAACGTTTTCGCGGCGGACTCATGATGAATTTTCGCCTCCTGTTTAGTTCATTTGCGGCCGGCGCCCTCATTATCGCAACCGTGTCGGCGGCCAATGCAGCCGCTTGCGGCGGCAGCTTCGATGCCTGGCTGAACGAGTTCAAAACCGAAGCCGCCGCCAAGGGCATCTCGCAGGGCGCGATCGCAGCCGGATTGAGTGGCGTCACGCCCGATCAAGGCGTGCTGTCCAAGGATCGCGGGCAACGGGTTTTCCAGCAGAGCTTTGAGGAGTTTTCCGGCCGCATGATCCCGCCTCGGCTCGGGCCAGGCTCGAATAGGCTGAAGCAATACGGTTCGGCACTGTCGCGTATCGAAGCGCAATATGGCGTGCCCGGCGAGGTGCTGGTCGCGATCTGGGGACTGGAAACCGACTACGGCGCCAACACCGGAAAATTCCCGACCATCCGCGCATTGGCGACGCTGGCTTACGATTGCCGGCGCGCGGAGCGGTTCCGCGCCGAGTTGATGGACGCGCTGCGCATCGTCGAACGCGGCGATCTCAGCCCCTCCGAAATGCGCGGCGCCTGGGCCGGCGAGATCGGCCAGACCCAGTTCATGCCGTCCTCCTACATCAAATTTGCGGTGGATTTCGACGGCAACGGCCGCCGCGACCTGCTCCGCAGCGCGCCGGACGTGCTGGCGTCGACGGCGAATTATCTCGCCAGCTACGGCTGGCAGCGCGGCAAGGATTTTGAGCCCGGCAGCGCCAATTTCGCCGTGATCCAGCAATGGAACAAGAGCGAGGTCTATGCAAAGACCATCGCAGCGTTCGCCAGCCAGTTGGCCCGCGCGCCCTGATGCAGGGTGCGGAGGGTGGGCAAAGCCGCCGCGCGAACGCGTCCGGTCGCGTGCCCACCATTCCAAACCGCATGCGGAATAAGAACGGTGGGCACGGCACAAGAGCGCCTTTTGCCCACCCTACCGACCTTACTTCATCATGCCGGCATGCATCGCCTTGCTGAGATGAGCCGCGCACGCGCCCATCTTGCCGTTGAGCATCGCGTCTTGTGCTTGCGCCACTTCCTTTTGCGCGGTCATCTTGCCTGCTCCGTCGGCCATAGCTTCAACCATGGATTCGGTCTTGGTCAGGTTTTCGCTGCTGCAGCCTCCGATTTTTGCCGCGGAAGCGGGCGCGACTGCGAGGATCAAGGCGGCCATTGCGGCCGCTCCGAGTAACTTATTGCTCATGTTACTTTCCTGTTCGAACAGATCCCCGCATCATTGCCGGATTCTGTGAACCGGATTGTTCGCCGATAGTTGATAAGTTGCAGAATGAACTTCGCGCGAGAAAAATGTGATCGACGCGTGGCGCAAATGTGTCATGCGTCCAAGACGTTTTTGATTACAAGGTCGTAATGAAGTTAGTGTTGCGGCGTGGCGCCGAGCGCATTGACGTTGAAGTCGACGTCGAGCGAACCGGCCTTCTCGAACTGCAGTCTCGCCTTGAACGAATCGCCTTGCTTGAGCGGCTGCTTGAGATCCATGAACATCAGGTGATAGCCGCCTGATTTCAGTTCGACCGTTTCGCCCGGCTTGATTTCCAATCCGTTGGGCAATGGCCGCATCTTCATGATGCCGTCGCTCATCGACATCTCGTGAATCTCCACACGATCCGACGTATCGGACTTTGCGCCGACGAAGCGATCAGCCGAGATACCGTTGTTGGTGATCTTCAGATAGCCGCCGGCGATTTTGGCGCCGCCGGGTGTCGCCCGTGTCCATGGCGAGGTCACCGTCAGATCGCCGAGCTTGAATGTCGCAATGCCGGACGGCGCGGCCTGCCCGCCGTGCTCCATCCGCGCCTGGGCGATCGTCGTCGTCTCCGCAGCGCGCGCATCGGGGTGGACCACGATGAGGCCCAGCATCGCGATGGCCACGCTCGGTAGAAAGCCGCGGGGGGATCGATGGGTCATGGATCCTCGAATGTGTTAGCAGCCGGCCCCTTCAGTGCGCCGGGGCGCTATGCCATGGCGACCAGGGTCGCGTCCAATGCCGATTTGACGCGCACCCTACAATCATCGGCCGGCCCCGGGATCGGGCAAATACCACTGGATACAGGCAGGGTCGGCCAAAAATTGAACTTAAATATACTACTACATTCCCGCATGCGAATCGCGCATGTTGAATCGATGTGAGTCTGCACGATCTGGTGGCGGGAAATCCCTGAATCTATGATATTCAAGCCACGATTCTCTCCCGTATATCGCCTTGACGTAGGTATGGCAACCAAATGATTTCACACGAGATTTTGGCGAACCTGATCACATTGCGCGAGGGGGGTGCCAAGCGAACGTGCAGTTAAGGCGAAAGGTTAATCATTCCTTGCCAGAGCCATGCGTATTAAACCTAGCTGCATCGCAGCATTGGAAGTGCTGCGGTGCGAAGATATGCCCTATATTCGTTGCAACGGTACGGCCTTCCTCCAAGGGTTGAATCGTCAAGACAAGGAGACTTCCATGTTGCTCTCGCTCATCCGCATGATCCAGGCGTTCCGGGACTATCAGCGCAATGTCAGCGAATTGTCCCAGCTCAGCGATCGCGAACTGGCCGATATCGGCCTTGATCGCTCGGACATCCCGCGCGTTGCAGCCGGTTCCTACAAGGGCTGATACGCTCAGCCAACAATGATACGGATAACGCCCGCCTCGTTGCGGGCGTTGTCGTATTCAGCGTACGCAAACCCGATTCCACTTTGCCTGAAAACGCGCTACCCCTGCGCCATGACAGGCCCCAAGTCTTCCGAACTCGTTTCTTCCTTCGAACCCGTCCACATCGTCGGCGCCGGCCTTGCCGGCTCGGAGGCCGCGTGGCAGGTCGCCAATGCTGGCGTTGGCGTGGTGCTGCACGAGATGCGGCCCCATCGGATGACCGAGGCGCACCGCACCGGCGGCCTTGCCGAGCTGGTCTGCTCCAACTCGTTCCGCTCCGACGACGCCGCCAATAACGCGGTCGGGCTGCTGCATGCCGAAATGCGTCGCTTAGGCTCGCTGGTCATGCGCGCCGCCGACGCCAACCAGGTGCCCGCAGGTGGCGCGCTGGCGGTGGATCGGGACGGATTTTCCGCGGCCATCACCAGGGCTTTGCAGGAGCATCCCGGAATTGAGATCCGCCGCGCCGAAATCGACGGCCTGCCGCCGGCCGGCTGGCGCAATGTCATCGTCGCAACCGGCCCCCTCACCTCCGCGCCGCTGGCGGATGCGATCCGCGAACTCACCGATGAAAACGCGCTGGCGTTCTTCGATGCGATTGCGCCGATCGTGCACAGGGATTCCATCGACATGTCGGTGGCGTGGTTTCAGTCGCGCTACGACAAGGCAGGTCCGGGCGGCACCGGCGCCGACTACATCAACTGCCCGATGACACGCCAGCAATACGACGTCTTCGTCGATGCGCTGCTGGCGGGCGAAAAGACCGACTTCAAGGACTGGGAGGCCAGCACGCCCTATTTCGATGGCTGCCTGCCGATCGAGGTGATGGCGGCGCGGGGCCGCGAAACCTTGCGCCACGGCCCGATGAAACCGGTCGGCCTCACCAATCCCAACGATCCGGCCGTGAAAGCCCATGCCATCGTCCAGCTGCGCCAGGACAACAAGCTCGGCACGCTCTACAACATGGTCGGCTTCCAGACCAAGCTGAAATACGGCCCGCAGCAGCAGATTTTCCGGACCATCCCCGGGCTGCAAAACGCGGAATTCGCAAGGCTCGGCGGGCTGCACCGCAACACGTTTCTGAATTCGCCCAAACTGCTCGACGGGCAATTGCGGTTGCACGCGCAGCCCCGGCTCCGCTTCGCCGGGCAGATGACCGGATGCGAAGGCTATGTTGAATCCGCAAGCATCGGTCTGATCGCCGGATTGTACGCCGCAGCGCATGCACGATCGCAGTCTTTGGCGCCGCCGCCGCCGACCACGGCGCTGGGTTCGCTGCTCGGCCACATCACCGGCGGCCATATCGAAACCATCGACACCGGTCCCCGCTCGTTCCAGCCGATGAACATCAATTTCGGTCTGTTTCCGCCGCTCGCCAATCCGCCGACCCGAAAGCCCGACGGCACGCGGCTGCGCGGCAACGAAAAGACCGTCGCCAAAAAACAGGCGCTCAGCGCCCGCGCGCTGGCCGATCTCGATTCCTGGATCGCCGATCATCTGCGCATGCCGGCGGCGGCCTGAGGCTGCGCGGCACAGTTATTTTAAGCCGCTCAACAAACTCCTACGTCATCCTGAGGAGCCGCGCCCTTGCGCGGCGTCTCGAAGGGCCGCGGGTGTGGCCTATCCTTCGAGGCTCGCCGTGAAGACGGCGAGCACCTCAGGATGACGTAAACAGCGGCGTCCGCGACGCCCGCCACAACGTCCACAACGTTCGCAGCCGCGACGTCACCCGCGGCGTGAATGGATCAGAGTGCGCGCGCGACATGCGCTTGAGATCACGGCGCACCAGTGCCAGCGGCAGGAATAGCGGGCGAACCTCCGGCGACGCGCTCATCAGCAGCGCCATCGCCGTCGTCAGATGCGTGCGCGCTTCGCTGATGAGCTGATCCAACGCCGCGCGCAATTGCGGCGTCTCCCTGCCTGCGAATACCTCTTCCATGCCGCTGCCGTGGCTCTCCAGCAATTGTAGCGGCGCGAACAGTTGCCGCCGTGAGGCATCGACCGGCAGTGCCGCAATCACGCGCGCAATTCCTTGCGCTAGTCCAGCGTGGCGCGCGAGATGGTCGGTCTCCTCGGACTGCCGCGCCATGATGCGCGCGCCGAGTGCGAACAGCGCCGACGACGTGTCGTGGATGTAGGCTTCCAGCGCCGCCATGCTCGGCATCGGATCGTTGTAGAGATCGAACTGGTGCTCATCGATCAGGCGCGACAGCGGCTCGACCGGCAGACCGTGCGTTCGGATCGCGCGCAGCAGTTCAGCGGCAACCGGATTGCCTTCGACGCCGCCGTGCCTCGCGCCCGCGAGCATGTCGGTCCACCATTGCAGGCGGATTTCGCCCGGCAAGGGCTGGCTGACCTGCTCGCGCACCCGCGATATTTCGACATTGAAGGCGTACAACGCCAGCAGCGCGCGGCGCTTGTCAGGGTTGACGAACAGCGTCGAGGCATAGCGTTCGAAATCGTGGCCGCGCACCAGATCGGCGCAGAACGCCGCGGAGTCCTTGTCCGGTCCGGCGCTCATGGCACCGCGATCAGCGCCGCCGCGACCCGCCGCCGCTCGCCGATCATGATGTTGTAGGTGCGGATCGCGGGCCCGGTCTGCATGGCGTCGATCACGACGCTGACCTTGCGTAAGCGTTCGCGAAGCCATGACGGCGGTATCCAGACCTCGTTGCCGGTGCCGACGATCAATGTGTCGATGCCAGCCACGTTTGCAATCACCCGCTGCAGCGTCACTTCATTGATCTCATCAGGCCTGGCAACCGGCCACGCCCAGATCGCATCGGGCAGGCACAGCAGCGAACCGCGATGCGACATCCCGGCGAAGGCAAATCCGCCGTTTCCGTAGGCCTCGATTGGCGCCGACCTTGGAAGATGCGGGGCGTCCGAGGAAGCCGGCATGGTCAGGGCCGCGACGGTTTCGAAGGCTTGTCCGCGTCCGCCCGGTTGGTGCCGACGCCGAGATAAATCAGGATCGGTGCTGCGATGAAGATCGAGGTGTAGGTGCCGACCAGCACCACGCCGAACATCATCACTGCGGTGAAGCTGTGGATGGCGTGGCCGCCGAACAGCAGCAGCGCCAGCAATGCCAGCGTCACCGTGACGTGGGTGATGATCGAGCGCGACAGCGTCGAATTGATCGATTCGTTGAGCAATTGCGGCATCGGCATTTTCTTGTAACGCCGCAGCATTTCGCGGATGCGGTCGTAGATCACGACGGTATCGTTGAGCGAATAACCCAAAATCGTCAGCAGCGCGGCGATGCTGGTGAGATCGAAATCAACCTGGGTGATCGACATGAAGCCGATGGTCAGCACGATGTCATGCACGTTGGCGATCATGGCGCCGAGCGCGAACTGCCATTCGAACCGGAACCAGAGATAGATCAGGATCGCGATGATCGCCAGCATCAGCCCGAGCATGCCGTAGGCCAAAAGCTCGCTGGAGACGCGCGGGCCCACCACTTCGACGCGGCGGTATTCGACGCTGTCGCCGAGCGCGCCGCGCACTTTCTGAACGGCCGCCTGTTGCGCCGCGTCGCCGCCAGGCTGTTCGGCCACCCGGATCAGCACGTCGGCGGGGCCGCCGAACTGCTGCAGCTGCACGTCGCCAAGGCCAAGACCGCCGAGCGTCGCGCGCATAGCCGCGATATCGGCTTGTCCGGATTTGGCTTGCACTTCCAGCAGCGTACCGCCCTTGAAATCGATGCCGAAATTCAAGCCATGCGTGAAGAACAGCGTGATCGCGACGATCGAAAGAAGCGCGGAAATTGGAAAGCTGATACGCCGAAAGCGCGTGAAATCGAAATGCGTATCGTCCGGCACGATTCGCAGCGGCGGCAGCAAATCGAGGGCGGCGACGACCGTCAGCACGGCAATCAGAACCCCGAGCCCGATAAGAACCAGATTTGTCACTAAAGGCTCCGCATTCTTCAGATCGGCACGGTTTGCGGCCGTTTCCATCGCACCCAGCCTGCGACGATCAGGCGGGTCAGCGTAAACGCGGTGAAAACCGTGGTGATGATGCCGATGCCAAGCGTCACGGCAAAGCCGCGCACCGGACCGGTGCCGATATAGAACAGCACCGCGGCGGCGATGAAGGTGGTGATGTTGGAATCCAGGATCGTGGACAGTGCACGCTTGAAACCGGCGTCGATCGCGGAAATCGCGGTGCGGCCGCCGCGCAGTTCCTCGCGGATGCGCTCATAGATCAGCACGTTGGAATCCACCGCGATGCCGACCGTCAGCACGATGCCGGCGATGCCGGGCAGCGTCAGCGTCGCATTCAACAGCGACAGGATACCGAATATCATGGCGACGTTGATGGCGACCGCGATGTTGGCGAAAACGCCGAACAGCCGGTAGGTCAGCAGCATGAACACGATGACCAGAATCGAGCCGACATAGGCGGCGAGCTCGCCCTTCTCGATCGAATCCTGCCCGAGTCCGGGCCCGACGGTGCGCTCCTCGACGATCGTCAACGGCGCCGGCAGCGCGCCGGCGCGGAGCAGCAGCGCCAGTTCGTTGGCCGCCTGTACGGTAAAGTTGCCGGAAATCTGCCCGGAGCCGCCGGTGATCGGTTCGCGGATCACCGGCGCGGAGATCACTTCATTGTCGAGCACGATGGCGAAGGGTTGTCCGACATTCTCGATCGTCGCCTGCGCAAATTTACGCGAACCTGAGGTGTTGAAGCGGAAGCTGACGATCGGCTCGTTAGTGCGCTGATCGAAGCCTGGCTGCGCGTCGGTGAGATCGCCGCCGGATACCAGGACCTGCTTCTTGATGACGTAGGGCACCTTCGGCGCCTGCGCGCTCATCAGGATTTCGGAATCTGGCGGCACCCTGCCCTGGGTGGCCTGATCCGGCGACACCGTGCTGTCGACCATCCGGAATTCCATCTTGGCCGTCTTGCCGAGGATGACCTTGAGCTGGCTCGGATCCTGCAATCCCGGTACCTGCACCAGGATGCGATCGGTGCCCTGACGCTGGATCAGCGGCTCGACGGTGCCGAGTTCGTTGACTCGGCGTTCGACGATCTGGATCGATTGTTCAATGGTTTGCCGGACGCGGTCGGTGATCGCGGCCTGCGGAATGGTGAGGCGGATCAGCCCGCCGCCGGCGTCGCTGACCTCGAGACTGCGCTGGCCAGAGGAGCCGAGCAAACCGCCGAGCGGCTGCGAGAGTTCGCGCAGCTTGGTCAGGGCATTCGGCAGGTCGGCATCCTTGACGCGGACCTCGACGCTATCGGCACGCACGGACAGGCCGGTGTAGCCGATCTTGGCGTCGCGCAACGTACGGCGCACATCGTCGCGCACCTGGTCGAGCTTGTCCTTCTTGACCGCGGCGGAATCGATCTCGAGCAGCAAATGCGAACCGCCCTGCAGATCGAGGCCGAGCACCAGATGGCGCTGCGCCCATTTCGGCCAGGTTTTCACCTTGGCTTCGGAGAAGAAGTTCGGAACGGCGAAAAGGCACACCACAAGCGCGATCAGGATGATCGAAAGCGCCTTCCAGCGCGAAAAATACAACATCGACTTGACCCGTCCTGAAGATTGCGGCGGCCGAAAAAATCAGCTCGCGGACGTTTCGTCCTTGGCTGTTTCAGCCTTTTCCTTCGCCGGCTCGCCCTTGGCGCGCACGCCGGAAATCATCTGCCGCATCTGCCGCACCCGCACGCCATCCGAGATCTCGAATTCGATCTGGTCGTCGTCCACCACTTTTGTCACTTTGCCGACCAGGCCACCTGACGTGACAACCGTGTCGCCGCGGCGGATGTTCTTCACGAGGTCGGCGTGGTCCTTCACCTTCTTCTGCTGCGGCCGCAGAATCAGGAAATACATGATGACGAAAATCAGCGCGAACGGCAGCAGCGACATCAACATGCTGTTGGTGTCGCCGGCGCCGGCGGCCTGGGCAAACGCGGGGGTGATCAGCATTCGGACGATCCTTGTGAAACAGAAATGAACCGGCGACGCATGGGCATCTGGCCGGTCCGGGCAAATTCGCGCGGACTATAGCGGCCGCGGTCCCAATTGCAACGCTACCTGCCCGCTCATTTGCCCCGCTTGCGGCCCCTCGCAGGGCTCGATATGGGTGCTCGATCAGGAACTCACAACATGTCAAAAAAGCCCCGAAAAACCGGCCCGCGCGCAACCTCGAAGACCGCCCCGCCGAAATCATCGACAGCCGCGACAAAACGTCCGCCGCCGCCCGATCATGACAGGGAGGAAAGAATCGCGCGCGCGCTGGAGGCGATCGCGGCCGGCCTTTCCGCGGCTTCCCCAAAAGCCTCGAGCGCCGACGTGCTGGCAAGCGCGGATGCTTTCATCTGGCACCCCAATGGACGGCTCGCCCCGGTCCCTCGCGTCAACCGCGTCGATCTCGGCCTGCTCAAGGGCATCGACCGGCTGCGCGACATCCTGATCGAGAACACCGAGCGCTTCGCCAACGGATTTCCGGCCAACAACGCGCTGCTGTGGGGCGCGCGCGGCATGGGCAAGTCGTCGCTGGTCAAGGCCGCGCAC
Source organism: Bradyrhizobium sp. (assembly GCF_036009065.1). Taxonomy (GTDB): domain Bacteria; phylum Pseudomonadota; class Alphaproteobacteria; order Rhizobiales; family Xanthobacteraceae; genus Bradyrhizobium. Next base: position 20,465 of record NZ_DASYMN010000151.1, read on the forward strand.
GCAAGCATCAACGTCGATCGCAAGCCGGCCGATCGCCTAAAACTGATCGAGATTCACCGCGAGGACATCGAGACGCTGCCGGCGCTGATGACGCTGCTGCGGCCCTCGCCGTTCCATTTCATCGTGTTCTGCGACGATCTTTCGTTCGACGGCAACGACGCGTCCTACAAGTCGCTCAAGGCGGTGCTGGAGGGCGGCATCGAAGGCCGGCCCGACAACGTCATCCTGTATGCGACCTCGAACCGCCGCCATCTGCTGCCCCGCGACATGATGGAGAACGAACGCTCCACCGCGATCAATCCCGGCGAAGCGGTCGAGGAGAAGGTGTCGCTGTCCGACCGATTCGGATTGTGGCTCGGCTTTCATCGCTGCAGCCAGGACGAATATCTCGCGATGGTGACGGGCTATTGCGAGCATTTCGGCATCAAGCTTGGTAAGGCCGAACTTGAACGCGAGGCGCTGGAATGGTCCACCACCCGCGGCTCGCGCTCGGGCCGCGTCGCCTGGCAATTCACGCAGGAGCTGGCGGGACGGCTGGGTGTGAGGATCAAGACGTAGACGCTTCCCCGTCATTGGGAGGAGTCCTTGCGACGAAGCAATCCAGTCTGCTGCAAAGGACTGGATTGCCTCGCTTGCGCTCGCAATGACGTTGAAGCGCAATGCCGCACAGCGGCCATTCAGTGCTTGGTGTCGCCGTCACCCCGCGCGAACGGAATGAGCAACAGCCCCAGTACCGCCACGCCGGCCAGCAGCGCCCACGCTTCATTGACACTGGTGGCGAGAGCGGCTTGCTCGATCAGTGAGCCGGCGGCCGATACGTCCGATGGAAGTCGGTCGAGCCCGATCGCTTGCGCCGCCGTCACGTCACCCGCGATCAGGCGCTGGCGGATGGTTTCAGCGTGTCCCGCGGTGCGTCCGTAGAGAACGGTATCGATCAGCGCGATACCGACCGCGCCGCCGAGGTTTCGCATCATGTTGAACAGCCCGCTGGCGTCCGGCACCTGCTTGTGCGGCAGCGTTTCCAGCGCAAGCCGCGTCGGCGGCAGCAGGCAAAACATCGCCGCGAAGCCGCGCAATACCTGGGGCCAGAACATCTCGTCGTAATCGGCGGTACGGCTTTCGAACGCGCTCCAGCCCAATCCGATCGCGAACAGGCCAAAGCCAAACGCCGACAGCCACCGCGAGTCCAGTCTGCTTTCCAGCGCGCCGGCAATCGGCGCGGCCACCAGTTGTGCGGCGCCCGTAACCAGCATGATTGAGCCGATCTGCAGCGCGTCGTGCTGCCGGACATAGGCGAGAAATACCGGCATCAAATACACCGCGCCGAACAATCCGACGCCGAGGCAGAAACTGAGCGTGCAGCCGATCGAAAACGGCCGCACCTTGAACAATGCGATCTCGACTACCCGCTGTACCGCCTTCCGTGTCCTGATGATGAAGAGGACGGTGGCAACCGCGCAGAGCGCAAACAGACCGAAGCAGACGGCGGAGAACCAACCTGAGTGCGGCGCCTGTTTCAACCCGATCTCCAGGCTTGCCAGCGCCACCGCCATCAGCGCGAGAGAAAAGACGTCGAGATTCCTCAGCTGGTTCAGACGAGACCTACCTCGCGGCAGCAGGAACGGTATCGCGAGAGCCGCAACGACCCCGGGGATGACGTTGACCAGAAACAGCCATGGCCAGGAATAATGATGCGTGATCCAGCCACCGACGACCGGTCCGACCGTCGGCGCAAGCACGGCCACGATGCCCGCCATGGTGCCGGCGATGGGATGGGAGCGCGCCGGAAATAGCAGAAAGATGCCTGTGAACACCGCGGGGATCAGCATGCCCCCTGCAAACCCCTGAAAGATGCGGAAGGTGACGAGCGAGGCAAAATTGCCAGAGAAGGCGCAGCCGATCGACGTCAGCGTGAAGACGAAGATGGCGATCACGAACAGCCATCGCAGCGTCAGTGCGCGCGTGAGCCATCCGGTCAACGGAATGGCGATGACTTCGGCGATCAAATAGGCCGTTTGAATCCAGCTCATCGCATCCGGCGATATCCCCAGCGCATTCTGCATCGTCGGCAGCGAGGTTGCGACCACCTGGATGTCGAGGATCGCCATGAACATGCCGAGGCACATCAGGGTGAAGCCGAACCAGGTGGCGACTCGGGCCTGGGTGGTTCGCCAGATCGGTGTCGCGCTACTGGGCACGGATTTTGGCATGGTTGCGGATCGCAAGAACCGAAGGGCTGGAAATGATGAAAGCGATGACCCGCGATCGGGCTGTAAGGCAATCGGGCAATGAAAGCGTGGCAGGTCGAAATAGCCGACCCGGGCGACGATGTACACCGCCGATCATACTCCGGTCGTCATGGCCGGGCTTGTCCCGCCTGCGGGGCAAGCCCGGGCATGACGGAATAACGTCGATAAGGCAAAGCCTGGAGCGAACTCAGGCGCCGTTGAGGAACTGCAGCGGATCGACTGGCGAGGAGCCCTTGCGAATCTCGAAGTGCAGCTGCGGCGAGCCCACCTCGCCGGACTGACCCGACTTGGCAATGATCTGGCCACGCTTGATGGTTTCGCCGCGCTTCACCATCAGCTCACTCGCATGGGCATAGGCGGTGACGTAACCGTTGGAGTGCCGGATCAGAACCAGATTGCCGTAGCCTTTCAGTTCGTTTCCGGAATAGGCGACGACGCCGTCTTCGGCGGCCTTCACGGGCGTGCCCTCGGGCACCGCAACGTTGATGCCGTCATTGGACTTGCCGTTGGTCTTGGCGCCGTAGCCGGTGACGACGCGGCCACGCACCGGCCAGCGGAAGGTCGGCAACGCGCCGGTAGCTTCGGCAGTTTTCGCGGGCGCTTCAGTAGCGGCAACTGCAGCCTCGGGCGTCGTCGTCGCCTGGGCAAGCCGCGCCTTTTCCTTCGCGGGTTCGACCGCGGCTATCTTGGTCGCAGGTGCCGCCACTGCGCCCGGCTGGGCGGCAACGACTTGCGCCGGCTGCGCAACGGTCGGTGCGGCGGCCGATTTCGCGCCGGGCACGCTGATCTTCTGGCCGAGCTTCAGTTTGGCATTGGGATCGAGGCTATTGACCTTCGCCAATTCGGCGACCGGCACGCGATTACGGTGCGCGATGCTCATCAGGGTGTCGCCGCGATTGACGACGTGAACGCTCGGCGGCGCGCTCACTGAAGCCGCGGCAATAGCGGGCTTCGGCGGCGCCAACGCAGGGGCGGCTGCGGTCGCGGCCTGAGGCGGAATGATCAGCTGCTGTCCGGGCTGCAATGCGCGCGGGCCCTTGTAGCCGTTGGCCTGCAGGATCGCGGCGGCCGAAACGTTGTAGCGGCGCGACAGCGTGTCCAGCGTATCGCTGGTGCCGACGATGATGGTAGTGCCGGCTTCGCGGCCCGGTGCGCGGGCCGCAGCGATCGACCGCGGCGCAACGCTGCCGGTGGTCTCGATCGGCTGACGGGTCGGCGGGGAATAGGATGCAATCCCGCGCCCTCCCCCGGATACGCCGGCGCCAGCGGTCGGATACGACTGCGGGGCGGCCACCGGAGGCGGCAGGGCGGAAGACTGGTATTGCGACTGCGGGCGCGCATATTGCGGCAGTTCGCGACGCTCGACCTGCGGCGCAGGCGCGGCAACCGAGGCGGTCGTTTCCGGTTGCGATGTGAATGGATTGGAAAAGGAATTTTGCGAAAGTCGGCTCTGCATGTCGGCGCTGCAGCCGGCAAAGCCAAACGACATCAGCGCCAGCACCGCGGCTTGCGGAGCGCGGCGCGAGCAAAGCAACTCGACGACACGGGGCATGGTTACTCACTCGTACGCAACAAATTACTGAATTGAGTAAACACCTCCTGAGTAAACAACCCTTTAAGGTTACCTCTCGTGTCCCGGGCGCGATGCAGCGCTCTTCGCGCTGCTTCGCAGAACCGGGACCCCGGTTACGGTCTTGGCAAGCTGGGCCCCGGCTCAGCAGCTCACCACTCCGCAAGAGCTACGCGCTGCGCTGCGTCCGGGGCACGAGAAACCCTCACAGCTCCCGGGCGATGCCGGGCAGCGCCGGCACGAAGCGCACGTCGACCAGTTCCTTGCGCTCCAGACCCGCATCGGTCCTGGCGACCCGGATCAGGACCTGGGTGCCGTTATGCGGGCCTACCGGCGCGATCAGGATGCCGCCGGGTTCAAGCCGCCCGCTCAGCCCATCGGGAATTTCCACCATCGCCGCCGTCACGATGATGCGGTCAAACTGACCGGCACCCGCCGGGATATCAAAACCGTCTCCAAGCAGCACCTCGACATTGTCGCAGCGCAGCTGCCCGAGCCGCGCGCGGGCGCTGTCGGCCAAGGTGCGGAAACGCTCGATGGTCAGCACCTGCCGGCAAAGCTTTGACAGAATCGCCGCCTGGTAACCGGAGCCGGTGCCGATCTCCAGCACGCGATGATCAGGTTTCAGTTGCAGCTGCTCGGTCATGTAGGCCACCACGAAGGGCTGGCTGATGGTCTGCCCACAGGCGATCCCCAGCGCGGTGTCGCGAAAGGCGTCGCCGCGGTCCTGCGCCTGCACGAAGAAATCGCGCGGGACCGCCTCCATGGCCCGTAGCACCGCCTGATCGCTGATCCCGCGCCGCCGCAGGTTCAGCTGAAACATCATCTTTTCCGGAGGCGGCTTCTCGGCTGCGGGCATGGCAATCTCGCAAGGGCTATGAACAAAGCTTAACGCGCGCGGAGACCCGGGTTGAGGGAATATCCCGAAAATGTTTATGGAAAGTTCCTTGTTCCGGGCATGGAACCCGGCGCTGGATCAGGCATTAAAGCCCTGCAACGGCTTCGCAACGACGCGAAACGCCGCGCTTTCTGCGCATTTACTCACGCAAACGGCATGACTCGGACATTGCGCCGGATCGCGTTATTTGCGACTCTGATTCCGGGACATTCTCGAATTCGGGTATTGGGCAAGGAATTCCACCATGACTGCATCGCGGCCGCCGGGCGGCTCAGTGTTCCTCGTCGAGGACGAGGTCATGATCAGGATGATGGTGGCGGACATGCTGGATGAACTCGGTTACAGCGTGGCCGCCGAGGCGGGCGAGATCAATGAGGCGATCAAGCTTGCGCAATCGGCCGAATTCGACATCGCCATTCTCGACGTCAACGTCAACGGCAAGGTGATTTCCCCGGTCGCCGAGTTGATCAAGGCCCGCAACCGCCCCTTCATTTTCGCCACCGGCTACGGCTCGCAGGGCCTGCCCGAAGAATACCGCGACCGCCCCGCGCTGCAGAAGCCGTTCCAGATCGAAACGCTTGGCAGGATGATCGAGGGCGCGCTCAAGGGCGCGACAGTTTAAGCGCTTCAACTTACACAGCCGTCATCCTTGTATGGGGGTTGACGTGTCAAGAGGGTCGCTGCGTGTGGCGCGGCGTGTCGACGAGCGGGGCGGTGGGATGCCGGTATACAGGCCGGCGCCGATCGACCGCCACGAGTCAGGCGGCGCCGGCCTGTATA
>NZ_DASYMN010000152.1:0-18483 GCF_036009065.1 Bradyrhizobium sp.
TATACAGGCCGGCGCCGCCTGACTCGTGGCGGTCGATCGGCGCCGGCCTGTATACCGGCATCCCACCGCCCCGCTCGTCGACACGCCGCGCCACACGCAGCGACCCTCTTGACACGTCAACCCCCATACAAGGATGACGGCAGTTAGGACCTCCAGAGCGGCTCGTCGGCTTTGCGAAGCGCCTTCTCAGTTCGCCAGAACGGCTTGCCGGCTTCCGAAACCGCGTCTTCTCGCGAGATTCCCACGTCGGCCAGCAGCCGGTCGTCCAGCTCGCGCAGGTCCCGCCGTCCCTGCCTGCGATTGAGCCAAATTACCATCGTACCGGCCAAACTCGACAGCACGGCTTGACCGGCCGCCCCGATAGAACCGGCGCGAACCGGCTCCTTGATAGAATATGATTGCGACATTGCCGCTGCTCCATCTTGATCGCCGGGACATCAGCCCAGCCGGGCAGCGATAGAGCCGGAAATGCCTTGCCGGCAAAGCATCAATTCTCTACCTTGCCCTAGATTTTCTCATGAAGGTTGGACGATGCCGCGCCAACTGCCTCCACTGAACGCGCTGCGGGCTTTCGAGGCCGCGGCGCGGAGCGAAAGTTTTACCCGCGCGGCCGAGGAGCTTTTTGTCACGCAGGGAGCGGTCAGCCATCAGGTCAAATTGCTGGAGGCCACGCTCGGCATCAAACTGTTCAACCGCGAGCGCCAGCGGCTGGTGATCACCGATGCCGGCCGCGAATACCTTAACGTCGTGCGCGACGCGCTTGACCGGATTGCTGCGGGTACCGAGCGTGTTCTGCAGCGGCAAAACTCAGGCGTTCTGACCGTCAGCACGTCGCCGGACTTTGCGGCCAAGTGGCTGGTCTATCGCTTAGGCCGCTTCGCCGAGGCCCACCCCGGCATCGATCTCAGGGTCTCCGCGACGATGCATCATATCGATTTCGTTCGCGAGGAAGTCGATGTTGCGGTTCGGCACGGCGACGGCAATTGGGCCGGGCTCGACGCGGTCCGGCTTTGCACTGAGCAGCTGTTTCCGGTCTGCAGCCCGAAACTGATGTCAGGGCGCAGCCGCACCGCCAAACCCTCGGACCTGCTGAAATCGCCGCTGCTGCATCTCGACGACAGCAAAGCCTGGTCGCAATGGTTCGATGCAGCCGGTGTCGCGGCGCCCGAATTGCCTCACGGACTAACCCTGAACCGCGCCAGCATGCTGATCGATGCTGCCGTGGACAGCCAAGGGATCGCGCTTGCGCGCACCACACTCGCGGCGTGGGATCTTATCAATGGTCGCCTCGTCAGACCGTTCGATCTCACCCTAAAGCTGTCCAGGACGTACTGGATCGTCTGTCCGAAAGCGGCTTCGGCAAAGCCGAAGATCGTCACGTTTCGCGATTGGCTGCTAGCCGAGGCCGCCGACGATGCGCGGCGTCTCAAGAGGATGTTTGCATCGAAACCGCAATAATGGGCGCTGAACGTAAGCGGCACAGCAACTGGGCTTGACCGACCCGCCCGCACGCAGTTGAGTTATTTCGTTTCGTCATACTTCACTTCGTCAAACAGCGTCACGCTGTCGGCCTTGGTCCATAGCCCCACCTTTCCGGCTTCGCTGAACGTGGAGTCTTCCACCTCGAACATTTGCTTGCCGTTGAACGACGCGGTGAAGCGCGTACCTTTGAAGTCGATACGCAGGCTGTGCCAAATGTTGGCCGGGACCGGAACGGAAACCCCGTAACCGCCTTTTCGCCCGACGATATCGAGCGGACTACGGCTGCCGTTGACGGTCTTGTAGAGAACGAAATTGTCCTCGAGTGCGTTGGCCCGGGCCACATAGTAATTGTTGGCATCCTTTGCCCGCCAAACCACGCCGGCCGCGCGGTCCTGTGACCCGGCGATGGCCTTGAACTTCATCTCGATAAAGCCGTCCTTGATGCTGCTGTCATCCTTCAACAGCAGCGGGTAGGTGGCCCGTCCGGACTGCTTGACCACCTTCGATTCCGACGGTGCGGTTTGATCGCTTTCGACCGTCCATTTTGGGTCGCCCGATCCTGTGAGCGTGGCTGTCCAACCTTCCGGCGTGGCGCCCGTCTGATTGCTCTCAAAACTGACCGCGTGGTTTGACATGTCGTTCATCCCCATTAGAAAAAGTGTGGCTGCGACTGCAAGCCCACGCGTGCGCGAACAAAGCATCGATCTATGCTCCTCTCAGACGCGAGTTCGCCCCTTCAAAAACACCCCTAGCTCTTTGTGCTGGCCGTCTTGTCGAGCGCGGCGCGAAGGCCTCGGGCAAGTTTCAACGCATCGTCATTGGCCCAGAAATGCAGGAAGAACAGCCGCGGCTGTTCGTCCAGCATGTGGCTGTGGACGGCGGTTACGTCGATGTCGTTTGCTCGCAATGCTCTGATGACCGGATTGACCTCGTCGGCGGAGAGAACGAAATCCCCGGTGATGGCCGCCTTGCCGCCGCCGGTGGGCTGAAAACCGATGGCGATCGCCACGCCCATCGGCCCGACCGGGCTAAGCTGCATGCCGTTCTCCGTGACCGGATCACGGCGCGGCACGGCGAATTGATAGACGCCGCCGTTGGCCTGTCCTTTGACGCCGATGATCTGATCCAGCTGTGCGGTGTCGAGATCGACGGCGGGCGGTGGCGCCGCGGCGGGTGTCGCCAGCGGAGTCTTGCTTGCCTCCAAGGCATCGCGAATAACGAAAGCCATCTTCGTGGGATCGCCGTGGCCTCCGACGTGCATGTAGAACGTAGCGGGCGAGGCGCGCAGCAGGTGATTGTGAACGGCGGTGATCTCAAGCCCGCCTTCAATCATCTTGAGCATGACCGGATTGATTTCGGTCTCGAGCAGCACGAGGTCGCCCATCACCATGGCTTCCCCGTGCATCGGCTTGAACGCGACCCAGCCTCCGAGTGCCAAAGCAGGCTTGATGGTGACGCCATCGAGGGTCACGGTCAGATCGGACCGGGGGAAGCCGTAGCGGTGCACGTCGCCCGACACCACCGGTTTTCTGCCGAATACGTCGTCCACCTTTTGCCAGTCGATCGCCTGTGCATGGGCGGAGTTGACCAACGGGCCTAAGAAAAGCGAAACCACAATCCAAAGCATCTTGCGCATCTAGTCGTCCTCCGTGGTGGGTGCGTTGGTGGCCAGCACAATGCCGCCAAGCAGAAAGCTCGTGGCTAGTCCCATTATTGCAATGCGACGGCGAAGCCTTCACGGACTTGTTGATCCGAACCGCAATAAACGACCGGCGGGCTTTCACCTTGAACGTTCTCAGCTGCCGGCGCGGCGTCAGAGCCGATCGGTTCACCTAGCTCATGTAGGGGAGACGTTGGTTTTCGGCCGTCCATGCGCAATCCTCTCGACAAAAGCGAGCGTTGCGCAGATCTTGGACGGGAACCGTCTGATGGGGAGTCTGCATTTCCCCGAAGCTTTTTTTAGTGAGGGTGCGGTCCGGGCGCAATAGCTGGATCAAGCATATGGTTCGGTTCCGATGTCACGAGGCCGTGTGCAGAGTTTCCATGTGAGTCGAGAAACGGGCAACTGATCTCGCGCGTCAATTTCCCGACGGATGTTCGCCATCGCCATTGCACCAGAGCCAGTTACTGACGGCTACGGCGAGCATCATCCCCACCAGTTGGGCTGTGATGAATGCAATCACGCCGGACGGGGCGATTCCCGCAAATGTGTCCGACAGGGAGCGCGCGATCGTCACGGCCGGATTGGCGAATGACGTCGAGGCGGTGAACCAATACGCCGCGGTGATGTAGAGACCGACCGCATAAGGAATTGCAGCGGGCGTCCGGGCGGCACAGCCGAAGATCGTCAGCAGCAATCCGAACGTGGCGATCGCTTCTGCGAGCCATTGCGCCGCTCCGGCGCGCACCGTCGTGGAGAGTTGCCAGACCGGTAACTCGAACATCAGATGTGCGGTCCATGCGCCCGCGATGGCGCCCAGGAGTTGAGCCGCAATGTAAAGGCCCGCGTCCGACCACGGCAGTTCGCCTCGCCATGCGAATGCAAGGCTCACCGCCGGATTGAAATGTGCGCCGGAGAGCGGGGCGAATATCAGGATCAGCACGACCAGGATGCATCCGGTCGGCAGGGTGTTGCCGAGCAGCGCCAGCGCGACGTTACCGCCCGCCAGCTTTTGCGCCATGATGCCCGAGCCGACCACCGTCGCCAGCAAGAAAGCGGTGCCCAGCCATTCCGAAAAGATGCGCCGCCCCAGTGACGGCATTAGGTGGCTTCCGGCACCCTGGCCGCCGAGCCTTCCATGTGGCCGATGTCGCGCAGCCTGGCCTGCAGGCTCAGCCTGTCGAGCGAGCGCAGCGGCAACGCGGTGAAAATGCCGATACGCTGGTTGAGCAGCCGGTATGCCTCCTTGAATGCGAGTGCGATTTCGGCAGGGGTGCCGGTCGCCTCTGCCGGATCGGCGATCCCCCAATGCGCCGTCATCGGCTGGCCGGGCCATACCGGAGAGGCTTCCGCCGCCGCATTGTCGCAGACCGTGAACACGAAATCGAACTTCGGTTCACCTGCCCTGGCAAATTCGTCCCATGATTTCGAGCGGTAGAACGAGGTGTCGAAGCCGAGATTCTGCAAGAGATGCCTCGTGTTCGGGTTGACCTGAGATTTCGGCTGGCTCCCGGCGCTGTAAGCGCGGAAATTGCCCGCGCCCACCTTGTTCAGAATAGCTTCCGCGATGATCGAGCGGGCCGAGTTGCCGGTGCAGAGGAAAAGCACGTGATAGATTTTATCGGCCATCTCGCACCTTGATCAGCAACAGGCCGAAGCGGCTTTGGCGGGCGCGGCTTCCGGTACTGAGCAGGCGCTTTGCTTCTCATGCGCCACCCGCGCCGTGTTTTCGCCACTGCCGTCGCCGTAAGTGATGCTCTCGCCCGTGGTCAGAAAAGTCTCCCAGGCGATGCCGGCCGGATCGTCGATCCAGGACTTCTTGGATTTGGCGTAACAGCACGCGGTCTCGCCCTGCTCGATGATGTTGCCGCCGGCCTGCCGCAAGCGCGCGTAGACCTCGTTCAATTCGCCGGTATCCTCGACCTGGATGCCGAGATGATCGAGGCCGGGTTCGCGGCCTCGGGTCGAGATTGCAAAGTTCACGCGCGGATCATCCAGCATCCACTTGGCGTAGTCCGATTTGATGACGGTTGGCTGGGCCGCGAACAGCGCCGAGTAAAATCCGATGGATTGCGGGATATCCTTGACGGCAACGTGAACATGCAGACGCTTCATGACGTGTTCCTTTCAGGCTGGGACTTTGGTTCGCTTGCGGGCGGGTTTGCATTCCACAGCAGGCGCACATGGAGCGCCGCCGCAGCAATTCTCAGTGAGGAAGCCGAGCAGCGAGGTCATCTTGTCGAACTGAGCGGCGTAAATCATCGACCGGCCGTCGCGGCGCACGGTGACAAGTCCGGCTGTCCTAAGCCGATCAAAATGAAAGGTCAGGGTATTCGGTGCGAGGTCGAGCGCGGTCGCGACAGCGCCCGCCGGCATTCCCTCGGGACCGGCCTGCACCAGCAGGCGAAAGACGTCGAGCCGGTTATCTTGAGCGAGAGCGGCCAAGGCCGTGACGGCAGCTGTCTTTTCCATATTTCACCGAATATCGAAATGATGGCTGTTCGTCAAGCAATATTTCGATGTTTGTTGAAATGTTATTTAAGTTCGGCTTTTGGCAGCCGCTTAGCCCGCTAAGCGAACCGATGCGGGTCTGCAGTCCCGGATGTCGCGGAGTTTATCGTCGGGCGCGCATTCGCACGACCCGTCGGCTGATCCGGGCTACGCGTCTACGTGCATCCGTCAACGAGCACGAGCCTGCTGGTCGTCGTTTCGTGGCGAATCCGGAACAGATCCTGGATCGTCGGATCGCTCAGAAACGCCTCGGCGTTTGAGCGTTCGGGGAACTCGATGATCACCATACGCTGTGGCTTCCAGTCGCCCTCGATGCAGACAGGCTCAACGCCTCGGAGGATGTAGTGCCCACCATTCAGTTCGCGCATCAAGTTGGTGGGCACGGCGCAAGGGCACCTTTGCCCACCCTACGGGTTACAATCTCTACCGCTCCCCATTGACAAGCTGATAGGCCCCGCGCTCGAACGTGTCGTAGACGGCGAGCGCTTTGGCGTCAGCGAACGGCAGATACTGCATCATGATCACGCCGGCGATGCCCCGCGCGGGATCGACCCAGAAGAACGTGTTGTTGATGCCGCCCCAGCTGAGACTCCCGGGCGAGCGCTTGCCGGGCGCCTGGTCGGCCGTGATCAGGAAGCCGAGCCCCCATTTGTCGCGGCCGTCCGCGATGAAGGTGAAGTCGGCGCTGCGCGGCAGCGCGCTCTTCAGCGCCGGGACCGAAACCGCGCCGATGTGGTTCTGGCCCATCAGCGCCACCGTCTCGGGCTTGAGCACGCGCACCCCGTCCAGCGCGCCGCCATTGAGCAGCATGCGCACGAAGCGTCCGTAATCATCAGCGGTCGAGGCGAGGCCGCCGCCGCCGATCGGCGCCGCGATGGTGAGCCCTGCTTGCGGCTTCTGCAGCTCGATGGCGCCGTCCATGCGCTCGCCGCCGCGCTGCTGCTGCGCGACCAGGCGCGGCCCCTTCGCCTCCGGCACGTTGTAGGAGGTGTCGTCCATCTTGAGCGGGGCAAAGATGTGCTGGCGGAAATAATCCTCCAGCTTCTGGCCGGACACCGCCTCGACCAGCCTGCCGCACACGTCGGTAGAGGTGCTGTAGTGCCAGCGCTCGCCCGGATCGAACAGCAGCGGCCCGCCGAACGGAAAAGTTTCGCCCGCGCGCGGCTTGAAATCCCGCCAGGCCGTGCTGGTGAACGCATAGGCCAATCCGGACGTGTGGGTCAGGAAGTGCTTTATTGTCGGCGGTCGTGCTGGCGAGCGAAGCGTATAGGCTCCGCTGGCCGCGTCGAACGATTCAAGGACTTTCAGTCCCGCAAGCTCCGGCAGGTATTTTTCGGCCGGGTCATCGAGACCGATGCGGCCCTGCTCGACAAGCTGCATCAATGCCACCGACGTGACCGGCTTGGTCATCGAGGCGATGCGAAACAGCGCGTCCGAGTTTAGCGGGCGCCCGGTCGCGACATCGGCCACGCCGAATGCGCCGCGATAAAGCACGCGCTCGCGGCTCGTGACCAGCGCGACCACGCCCGGCACGTCCTTGCCCTCGACCGCGCCGCGCAGGCTCGCGTCAAGCGCCGCGCCGCCCGGTGAATTCTGCGCGCTCGCGCTGCCGGCCAACGCCGCAGCCCCGACGCCGATGGTGAAGACAATTCCGGCGGTCATTCGATTCATGGAAGCCTCCCTGTTGCGCTTGAGCCCGGGTGTCGCCCGCGCAAGCTTCCCGAGGCCAGATCTTTTTATCCGACGCCGGGCGCAATGACGGCGACAAGGACACGGCGCCGCATCGGCCTGTCGCGCCACGACGTTAGCATTTGCAACTGGTTGAGTCTCGAATTCTCTCCGGTCGCGATTGCTCGCGGGGAAAACGGACTTAAACCTCGTAGCCCGCATCAGCCAACGACGCGCGCGTTCCCGCGACCCGTTGGCTCATCCGGGCTATGCGCGCTACGCTTGCTTCAAGGCGCGCTCCAGCAGCTCCAGCCGGTCCTGGCCCCAGAAGATCTCGCCCGAAGGCAGCACAAAGCTCGGTGCGCCGAACACGCCCGTGGTCAGTGCGTCCTTGGTAAACTGCTCGTGCAGCGCGTCGAGTTCGCTGTCCGAAGGAGCGGCCGCGCGCAGCGCCGCGGCGTCGAGACCGGCACGCTCGGCGGCTGATGCGACCGTCGCCGGATCGGCCAGTGTTTCCTCGCGTTCCCACAGCGCGCGCCCCAGCTCGATCGAAAGCCGGTGAGCATCCTTGCCTTGCAGTCTGGCTGCGATCAAAAGGCGCGTCGCAGCAAGGTCGTCGCAGGGGAAGTGTTTTGGCTCAAGCGTCAGCGGAATGCCGCGCACCTCGCGCCAGCGCTTCAGGTCCATCATCCGGTAGGCGCGCCGCTGCGGCGAACGCTTCGGCAGCGGCAACCCGCCGGTCTGCTCGAAGATCGGTCCGAACTTGCAGGGCTTGATGTTGACGGTCGCATCATTTCGCCGGGCGATCTCCGCCAGCAGTGCGCTGCCGAGATAAGTCCACGGCGAGTTAAGCGTCATATAGTAGTCGACGGTGACGGGCATGATCTTCCCCATGAGATGCCGGTCAAGGCTAGCCTTGCCAGCGTGTGCCGGCAACCAATTGATGGGGCTCCGGTTTAGGTAGTACAATGCCGCGAGCTCAATCCGGGAGCGGACATGAAGCGGCGGGATTTTCTTGCAGGCGCAATTTCGGTTGCTGCCGGTTCGCGCCTTTCGGCGCAGACGTCTGGCGCCAGCCGGCGGCTCGCCATTTGCAGCCTGGGCGAGTCCTCTGCGCTGATGCGCGGGCGCAGCGACAACCGTTATTACGGCGTGCTGTTCGACGAGCTTCGACGGCTCGGGCACGTCGAGGGAAAAAACCTTGTGGTCGGGCGTTACGGGAAGGAACAAGCCGCTTCGGGTCCCGCGGCATTGGCGGCCGAGGTCGTGCGCAGCGCGCCGGACGTTATTTATGTCGTTGGTCCGGGCACACAGTTTTTCATGCGCGAGACCGACAAAATCCCGATCGTGGCCCTGACTGCCGACCCGATCGCCCAGGGCCTCATCACCAATATGGCTCGTCCGGGCGGCAACATCACCGGAGCCAGTATCGACACCGGCCCGGCCATTCACGGCAAGCGGCTCGCGCTATTGCGCGAGATGTTTCCGGCGATGTCGAAACTGGCCTGTCTTGTCGCACGCGATCAGTGGGGAGGCGCCGCGGGTGGCGCTTTGCGGGCCGCATCGGAGCAGGTGAACATGCCTCTCGTCAGCGTATTGGTGGAATTTCCAACCAATGAGGCCGGGTTTCGCAATGCGATTGCGGAAGCTTCGCGCCAAGGCGCAAATGCGATCATGGTGGTGGATAATCCCGATACCGTGCCGAACCGGGCATTGATCGTCGACCTGATCGCAGCTGCCCGGCTTCCGGCAATCTACGGCTTGTTCGAACTGGTCGAGGCCGGGGGTCTGATGGCTTATTCGTTCGATCTGGCGGACTTGAGCAAACGGGCGGCGCAGAACATCGACGCCATCCTGCGCGGCGCTTCTCCCGGCGATATCCCGTTTTATCAGAACATCAGGTACGAATTGTCGATCAACCTGAAGACGGCCAATGCGCTCGGCCTCACGGTGCCACCGACGCTGCTGGTCGCTGCCGAAAAGGTGGTCGAATAGGGACGGGAGAAAACGATGGGCCGCAAAATAGCCATTGTCGGAGCGGGCGCGGTCGGCGGGTATGCCGGCGCCCATATGGTAAGGGCGGGCGAGGACGTGACATTCATCGACCCATGGCCCGAGCATGTCGAGCATATGAGAGCGCACGGTCTGCGCGTCACCCATGCCAGCGACGTCGCGGAGTTCTCGGTCCCGGTGCGCGCGCTGCACGTCACGGATGCACAGCGGCTGGCGAAGGAGACGCCGGTCGACATCGCCTTCGTCTGCATGAAGTCCTACGACACGGCCTGGGCCACCATGCTGATCCGGCAGTATCTGGCGCCGGACGGTTTTGTCGTGTCACTGCAGAACTGCATGAATGAAGAGGCGATCGCCGGCATCGTCGGCTGGGGCAAGACGCTTGGTTGTATTGCCAGCAGCATCACGGTCAACCTGCCCGAGCCCGGCCACATCCATCGCGGCGCCGGCAAGGGTGGCGCGGCGCACACCGTATTTCGCGCCGGCGAAGTGCACGGTCGGATCACGCAGCGGGCCGAGGAAATCTGCCGCCTGGTGGGCTTTGCCGACAGCGCCAAGGTAACCGGCAATCTGTGGGGCGAGCGCTGGTCGAAACTGGTCGCCAATGTCATGGGCAACGGACTGTCCGCCTGCACCGGCTTGCCGGGCGGGCAGATGCTGCAAAGCGAGCCGATCCGCCGCTTCTCCACGCGCCTCGGAAGCGAAGCGATCCGCGTCGGGCAGGCGCTCGGTTATCAGCTGGAGGAGATCTTGCATCTGGCGCCCGAGACGATCGCGAGTGCCGGCGAGGGCGACGAGGCGGCGATGCGCGCCTGCGACGAGCAGCGCTTCAAGGACGCCGAGCGCACGTCCTCGGCGCAGCGTCCCTCGATGGGCCAGGACATGGTGAAGGGCCGCCGCACCGAGATCGAATTCCTCAACGGCTTGGTGGTGCGCGAGGGCGAGAAGCTCGGCCTTGCGTGCAGCGCCAATGCCGCGCTGACCGACCTCGTCAAGCGCGTGGAGCGCGACGAGCTGAAGCCCGACCCGCGGCTCATTACGGAGCTGCGGCTGAACTGAGCCGGTAGCCCGGATAAGCGAAGCGATATGCGGGGTTGATAGCGATGGCACCTAAACGTAAGCGGGCCGCTCGTGGCGGACCCGCATATCGCTGCGCTCATCCGGGCTACCTGGTAGACATGCGTTATTGCGAGGAGCGAAGCGACGCAGGGCACGATGCCGTGAGGTGCAAGCTCATGGGGTTGGCCGGAATCATGCTACGCTCGAGCCGTAGGCACGGTAGTAAACCGGCGCGAATTCGTCGTTCCAGGTAGTGGCCGCATGAATCCCTTGATCAAAGAGATCCGCCACACTCCGTTGCTCTGGCTGCTCGTCTTTGTCCCCGTGCTGTTCGTCGCTCAAAAACTCAAGCCGGAAGCCCATACGCTGCTTTTTGTGCTGTCGGTCCTCGCCGTCGTCCCGCTGGCCGCGCTGCTCAGTCACGCCACCGAATCCGTGGCGGCCAAGACGGGCGATACGGTCGGCGGCTTGCTCAACGCCACGCTCGGAAACCTGACCGAACTTGTCATCGCGCTCACCGCATTGCACGCCGGACAATACACCCTGGTGAAAGCCTCGATCGCTGGCGCGATTGTCACCAACACCTTGTTCATGCTGGGCGCGTCGTTTCTGCTGGGCGGACTGAAGCACCACGTGCAGCAATACAACAGGAGCAGTGCCCGCCTGCAGGCCGGCTTGCTGTTTCTGGCCACGGTCGCGATCCTGATTCCGTCGGCGGTCTCCGAAGCCGATTCTACCGCGGGATCGGCGTTCACCGCGACCTTGAGCGTCGGTCTGTCCGTGCTGCTGATCGCAGCTTACGGACTGAACCTGGTGTTCTCCCTCAAGACCCATCGCGAGTTTTTCGGCAGCACCGAGCACGCGGAGCTAAGCGAAGCGCCGTGGCCGCTGGGCCTCGCCTTGGGCACGCTGGCCGGCGTCACGGTGCTGGTGGCGCTGGTAAGCGAGGTATTCGTAGAGTCGGTGCAGGAGGCCGCGGTGGCGTTCGGGATGACCCAGGCGTTCGTGGGCTTCATCGTGGTGGCGCTGGTGGGCGGTGCGGCGGAGATGGCCTCCGCGTTTTCCGGCGCGCGCCGGAATAGGCTGGACCTCAGCGTGGGCATCGCGCTCGGAAGCGCATCCCAAATCGCGCTGTTCGTCGCTCCGGTGCTGGTGCTGCTCAGTTACGTCATCGGCCCGGCGCCGATGGACCTGCAATTCTGGCCGGGCGCCGTCGTCATGATGCTGATCGCCACCATGACCGCCGCTCTGGTGACCAACAGCGGACGCTCGGCATGGTTTGTCGGAGTGCTGGTTCTGATGGTGTACCTGACCTTCGCCATCACGCTCTATCTGTTGCCACCCAAATCATCCCGTGAAGGCACCGTGCCACACAAGACCACCGAACGCTCGATCCAGCGCGCGCATGATGCGGGCAAGCTCACGTCACGTGGCGCCACCGCGCCGGAGCGATCCTTATGCTGCGCCAATTTCTCGTAAGCATTGCGGTCAGCGTCTGCAACATTGCGATCCACGCAATCGTCATGGCCGCCGTATTGTGGGTTGCCCGCGTCGCGGATGAGCGCGCCACGTCGCGCCAATCGCTTCGACTGGTCACCGTCATGATTGCGACCGTAACGGTCCTGATGGCCGCGCATATTGCTGAAGTGGCCGTTTGGTCCTTGGCCTACATGCTGGTCGGGATAGCACCTCCCGGCACCAATCTGATCTATTTTGCCTTCGTAAACTACACGACGCTCGGTTACGGCGACGTAATTCCGATCGAGCGTTGGCAATTGCTTGGGCCGATGACGGCGATGAACGGCGTGCTATTGTTCGGCTGGTCGACCGCCGTCATTTTTGCAGTCTTGCGGAAAACAATGGTGACGGGCGGGACTGATGACTAGGCCGTGAACTCATGAATCTTTCAGGGCGGCTTACCAGGTCCGCCATGCCCCGACGGCGAACAATATTCGTATCGCAGCGAATCGACGCCACGTGCCAGATGCAGACTTCGGGCCAGCCGTGGTAGCCTTCCCGCAGGACGCAGGCGGGCTCAAACGATCGATCGACAAGCGTTTGATCGGTGTCTGCAACGCGCTGACACCTGTCTTGCTGAGCGGCGAGGCGGAGTCTGATTGGCTCCGCCTCAGACCGCTTCCGTCCAGCTTTCCGAGAATGCCAGCGCCGACGTCGAGAATGGCCGCCCCTCGCGTTCCCGCGGCCAGGATCGACCCTCCGCCTCGACCCCGTTGCGGACGAGACGGGTGCCGAGCGCCGGGATCAGCACGGTGCACACGCCGTAGCGCCGGTCGGGAATCTGGTTTGGCTGCGAGTGGATGAGTAGCGGCTCGCCGAGTTCGAACCAGGTAAGCGAGATTTCTTCGCCGTGCGACCTGATGTACTCGGTCCAGAAGGTGCGTGGATCCCCGACTTTGGAGAATTGCGCGTCCGCACAGGGAATCGTTGTGTCGGAAAGTTCGGCATTGAGCATGCCTTGTACGGTTGACTGCAGCCACCGCGCCATCGCGATGTTGTCGGAGTAAATGCGCCAGCGCCGTTCCGTCAGCTCGCTTTTCAGGTAGAGGACGTGGCCGGGACCAGCCGGCGAAAAGATGATCCGCCAATAGCTCGCCTCTGTCGAGTTCGGCTCGCCGTCCGTCGGGCTCAAGCGCACAAACGGGTTCTCGCCCGTCAGGATCGTCTTGTTGGGATCCGCAATGCTCATTGGTACTGGCCTCCTCTCAGCTCCCCAAGATACGTCGTTGCATGTCTGCTTTACAAGGCGGGCGGGTCGTCGGAGCTGACCGAAAAAGCAGCCAATGTTTTCACACTCTCGCTAACAGATTGAAAATGATTCACTTTCCGTCATGGCCGGGCTTGTCCCGGCCAACCACGTCTTTCTTGCTTTAGCACCCTCAAGACGTGGATGCCCGGGACAAGCCCGGGTGACGAACCAACCAATGAGGCCTGATTTCATTGGACGACTTTTGAGTCAGACTCTCAGGTTTGAAATATAGCGGCCCCCGGCCGCTCTTTGCTTCTGAGCAATCGCATTGATCGCTTTGATGAATTCGTCAGCGGACAGCGGAATCCGCGGCAAAACGTTTGCATTCGGCCAATTGCGGACTACGCTGGATGGCGCTTTCCAACCAATCGGGAGGGGGTTTCCATGAGCACGATACAGACCGACCGGCAACCCGGAGCTCGCCTTGGCCCGGCCCTGGTGCATGCATTGGCGAAGAACTGGTGGCTGCTGCTGTTGCGCGGCATTGCGGCGATCATCTTCGGCCTGCTCGCCTTTGCCTGGCCTGGCTTGACCCTGTTGACGCTGATCCTGTTCTACGGCGCATTCGCGCTTGTGGACGGTGTGCTCGCAGTCGTTGCGGCCATTACCGGCGGTGCGCCGGGGTCGCGCTGGTGGCTCGCCATTGTCGGCCTGCTTGGTATCGCGGCCGGGCTCGTGACGTTCCTGACGCCGGGTCTCACCGCGCTCGTGCTGTTGCTGTTTATCGCCGGCTGGGCGATCGCGACCGGAGTGTTTCAGATCATAGGGGCGATCAGGCTGCGCAAGGAGATTGACAACGAGTGGCTCCTGATCCTCGGCGGCATCATCTCGGTGCTGTTCGGGGTCAGCATGATGGTTGCCCCGGGCGCCGGAGCGCTCGCACTGGTCTGGGTGATCGGCATCTATTCGGTAATCACGGGCGCGATCTTCGTCGCACTGGCGTTCCGGTTGAAGAAGCACGCTTGATCGGAGTTTAGACGCGGCCTCAACGGCGCCCGCCCGGATTCTCCGCAGCGCGGGTTCTTTGCGTCGCGCGGGACGCGCGATCATAAGCCTGCGGAACGATTTTCAGGGAAGCGCGAAGCGGCTTGCTGCGGGCAACCTTGCGCTTCGGCAGCTTGACATCCCCTCGGGGCACTTTCTTGTAGGGAATGCTCGAGAGCAGGTGGGCGATGATATTAAGCCGCGCCTGCCTTTTGTTGTCGGATCGGGCGATGAACCATGGCGCCCACGCGGTGTCGGTCGCCTGGAACATGTCGTCACGACATCGCGTGTAATCATTCCATCGCGCATAGGAATCCAGGTCCATCTGGGACAGCTTCCAGATCTTTCGCTTGTCGTCGATCCGCGCGGTGAGCCGGCTGGTTTGCTCCTCCGGCGACACTTCGAGCCAGTATTTGAGAAGTACAATTCCCGAGTCGACCATGGCTTTTTCGACCGAAGGGACCACGCGCAGGAAACCTTTGGCCTGATCCTCCGTGCAAAAGCCCATCACCCGTTCGACCCCGGCGCGATTGTACCAGCTGCGGTCGAAGATCACGATCTCCCCCGCGGAAGGAAAATGCTGCATGTATCGCTGAACATACATTTGCGACTTCTCGCGTTCCGTCGGGGCGGCGAGGGCGACGACGCGGAAAACCCGCGGGCTCACTCTTTCGGTGATGGCCTTGATGACACCGCCTTTGCCGGCGCCGTCTCGCCCCTCGAACACCACGCATACCTTCTTGCCCTCGCGCTTCACCCATTCCTGAAGCTTGACGAGCTCGACGTGCAGCTTGCGCAACTTCTCCTCGTATTCCCTGCCCTTGAGCTTCGGGACGTCGGTCTCCTTGCTCCTGCGAGTCTTGTCGGCTGCCTGGTTCATTCGTCAGTCTCCCCCTGTCAGCGCTTGGCGTCGCCCCAGGTGAGGAAAAGGCCGACATCTCCGGGAAGGCCCTGCGGCCAATCCACGATCATTGCCTTCAGGCCGTAGCCCTGGGACTTCAGGTGGTCGCGCCAGAACTCGAAGGCCTGAAGCGGCCTGCCGATCAGGGTGCTCGGCCAATCTTTTTCGTTATTATTGAGCGCGCGCCCTTTATCCGTGCACAGCGCATTCGGAAAGCGCATGACCAGAGCTTCCTTGTCGCCTTTTGCTGCAGCGGTCCTTAGCTGACCGAGCACGCGCCGCTTTACCTCGGCGATCTTTTCGGGCGTGACCGGGACGGGTTGCAGCAACGACTTGATCAGGTCCTCGCGCGCCTTCTCGGCTCGGCCTGTACCGGCGTCTTTCGACGCCTTGGCCATCATGGTCTCCGTCATGTAGTTGCGCAACTCGGTAGCCGACATGAAGGTTTCGTCTCCAAGCTCCTGTGCGGACTCCGAGCTGCGCTGCTGGATCGTTGACTGTGACATGTCCAACTCCTTCGAACGCGTTCCGGTTGAGAACGACCATAAAAGCTAGGTCAATCGACCATTGCGGTCAATCGGATGAAATTTGTTGCGGCAAGATGTCAAACCGCTGGATGTCACCGCCGAGCCCGCGCGCGGCCGCGGCCGGATTTCACAGATACACGCCGTCGATATCCACCGACGACTCGACGCCCAGCCTGGCATAGTTCTTCGCGAGCCAGTCGCAGGCGCATTTTCGTCCCTGGTCGCGGAGAAAAACCAGAAAATCCCAATCGGCGTTCATCTTGCTCGTTGCACTCAACGCGCCCATGAATTCGTCGTCGGCAGGTGAACGCGCCATGCGCGCCGCCCTGCAGCGCCAGATTGATGGTCTTATTGTTAGGCTCGATGGTACCTTGGCCTGGTTGGAGAATGCCGTCTCGTGACCTGTTGCTGCAGACGCCATTTGACCTCTCCGTCGCGTTCAGCGCCGAAGCGCCTGTCACGGCCGCGCCGCTCGTCCGACGTTATCGCCGCCTCTTTCCGAACTGTAACCCCTGCACGCAGCCTCGTCATTGCCGGGCGCCTGTCCCCGACTTGATCGGGGATGACCCGGCAGATTCACACATCTGCCGCCAACCAATCCCGCCGTCATCCTGAGGTGCTGCCGTCTTCGGCGAGCCTCGAAGGATGGGCCGCAAGCGACTGTCGAGACGCCGCGCAAGCGCGGCTCCTCAGGATGACGGCGGAATGTGTGGCCCGGAGAAGCATCTACGCCCGCTCCCGTCGTCATTGCGATGCGCCAATCTGTCCCGTCTTTGCACGTGGCAGAAGCCGGGCGATGCGATACCCTCGTGGAAAATCAGGGAGGCAACCATGTCAGCGACATTCAACCGCCGCCGCTTCATCGCTGCAGGCACCGCAGCCGCCGTGACGCCTTTGCTCCTGCGCAGGGCCTCGGCGCAGGCCGCCTGGCCGTCGCGGCAAATCCGCATGATCTGCAGCTATCCGGCAGGCGGGCAGACCGACCTGCTGGCGCGCGCCTTCGGCGAATTCGTCTCCAAACAGGTGGGACAGACCATCGTCGTCGAAAACAAGGCGGGCGCCGCCGGCTCGATCGGCGCGCAAGAAGTCGCGCGCGCGGCGCCCGACGGCCACACCATCCTGTGCTCGATCTCGACCACTTATGTGATGAACAGGGTGATGATGAAGAACCCCGGCTACGACATGGACAAAGACCTGACGCTGGTCAGCGTCATCCCGGGCGCCGGGCTGCTGCTGATCGCGAGTCCGAAATCCGGCGTCACGACACTGGACGAATTCGTCGCGTTCGCGCGCAAGAGCGGCAAGGTGAATTTTGGCACCTACAGCGCGGGCTCGGCGCCGCACATGACGGTCAACGAGCTCAACAGGCAGTATGGCCTCAATATCGAGCCGATCCACTACCGCGGCGAAGCGCCGATGTGGACCGGGCTGCTGGAAGGCACGCTCGATGTCGCGATGGGCAGCTACACCGCGGCGCAACCCGTCCTGCAAAGCAACCGCGGCGTGGGGTTCGCGGTGCATTCGAAGAAGGTGGACGCGCTCCCTGACGTCAAGACGCTGCCCGAGCAGGGCGCGACATCGAAGTTCTTCACCATCAGCGGTTTTACGGGCTGGGCGTTGCCGAAGGCTGTGCCGCAGCCGATCGTCGACCGGCTGGCGGGACTCTGCGTGGCGGCCAATCAGGATCCGAAGGTGAAGGAAGTCCTCAGCACCTTCGTGCTGGAGCCGGCGCTCGGCTTTACGGAAAGCAATGCCTTGTATCAGCGCGAATTGCCGATCTGGATGGAGACCGGCCAGGCGCTCGGCTTGCAGCCGGCCTGAACTGGCCGACAATCCGTCTCGTGTCCCGGGCGCGGTGCAGCGCTTCTTCAGCGCTGCTTCGCAGAACCGGGACCGCAACAGGCTCCGGCGTTTGGTACGGTCCCGGCTCTGCGGATTGGCATGAAGAATGCCGCACCGCGTCCGGGACACGGATGCGTCATTGCCGGGCTTGACGCTGTGCTTGCTTGCAAATCCTCTGCCGCCCGCGCCAGTATCCAAGTCGGAGCCCCCAGGGCGTTGCGCAAACGAGGGTTGAGAGTTGCCAGAGCGCTATCAAGGACAGTCCCTGAACCGGCTGGAGGATCATCGCTTCCTCACCGGCCGCGGCAGCTATGTCGGCAACGATTCCGTGCCCGGCGTGCTGCACGCCTATGTGCTCCGCTCTCCCCACGCATTCGCGCGTATCGCGGGGGTGGACCTGGAAGCCGCGCGCGCTCTCCCCGGCGTGACGGCGGTCTTTACCGAAGCCGACCTCGCCGCCGACGGTATCGGCGAATTGCCATGCGTCACCGTTATTGACGCCATCGAGCCGATCGTCGTTCCGCCGCGCCCGGCGCTCGCCCGCGGCGTCGTGCGGCATGTCGGCGATCCCGTCGTCTGCATTATTGCCGAATCGCCGGAGGCGGCGATTGCGGCCGGCGAAGCGGTGGACATTTCCTACGAGCCGCTGCCATGCGTCACCGCGGCGGCCGAGGCGCTGAAGCCGGACGCGCCGCTGCTATGGCCGGAGGCGCCCGGCAATTCCGCGTTCCTGTTCCGAAAAGGCGACGCGGCGGCTGTTGCCGCAGCGTTCGCGTCGGCTGCGCAGATCGTCGAATGCGATCTCGTCAACAACCGCGTTGTTGCAGCACCACTGGAGACGCGCGCCGCCATCGGCTTTCATGATCGCAAGACCGACCGGTTTCGGCTTATCCTGACCGGCCAGGCCGTTCACGACACGCGCCGGGTGCTGGCGGGCTCGGTCTTCAAGATTCCGCTCGAGCGCATGCGCGTGGTGGTGCCCGATGTCGGCGGCGGTTTTGGGATGAAGAACTACGTCTATCCCGAATACGTGCTGGTGCTGTGGGCGGCGCGAAAGCTCGGCCGCCCG
>NZ_DASYMN010000153.1:0-1503 GCF_036009065.1 Bradyrhizobium sp.
GGGGTGGAGCGGCGGGAGGCGCCAGGGCACCAGCGGGCACCCTTGGAGGCGGGATTAACGTACCCACCTCGCGCGGCAAGGCTACCGCGCGCGCCCAGTGACGTAGGGCGCAGCGCCTCCCGGCGCTCCACCTTGGCCACCAGCCTGTCGGCCGGACGCTGCAGACGCCCGGCACGAGTCAGCCATATATAATCCTAGGCTAGTTTACCTGTCAACAGGAAAAACGTCATTGTGATGACGTTTGAA
Source organism: Bradyrhizobium sp. (assembly GCF_036009065.1). Classification (GTDB taxonomy): domain Bacteria; phylum Pseudomonadota; class Alphaproteobacteria; order Rhizobiales; family Xanthobacteraceae; genus Bradyrhizobium. Next base: position 247 of record NZ_DASYMN010000153.1, read on the forward strand.
TGTGTGGCTCGGAAATGTGCTTGGCGTGGTCGGCCTATAACGATGTGTGCAAGCCCTAGCGCCTTCGCGGGGACGACGAAGGTTTTTCGATTTCGCTGAAACCTGTTACGAACAGCCGATTCGGGCGCATGCCCTCGCTGGTTCCCTCCGTCGTACAAGAATCGCTACCATGAAAATCCGCAAAGCCGTCTTTCCGGTCGCCGGCCTCGGCACCCGCGTCCTGCCCGCCACCAAGGCGATGCCGAAGGAAATGCTGACCATCGTCGACAAGCCGCTGATCCAGTATGTGGTCGACGAGGCCAAGGAAGCCGGCATCGAGCATTTTGTCTTTGTCACCGGCCGCAACAAAAGCGTGATCGAGGATCATTTCGACAGGATGTATGAGCTCGACGCCACGCTGGCTGCGCGCGGCAAGACCGCGGAGCAGGACATTCTGGCCCGCGATCAGCCCACAGCCGGCGCCACCAGTTTTACCCGGCAGCAGGCCCCGCTCGGCCTCGGCCACGCGGTGTGGTGCGCGCGCGATATCGTCGGCGATGAGCCGTTCGCGGTGGTGTTGCCGGACGAACTGGTGCTCAACACGCCGGGATGCCTTGCGCAGATGATCCAGGCTGCTTCAAGCCTCGGCGAAAAATCCAATCTGATCGCGGTGGAGGAAGTGCCGGCGCATCTCACCCATCAATACGGCATCTGCGGCGTCGGCCCTCGCCACGCCCACGGCGGCATGTTCGAGATCGACGGCATGGTGGAGAAGCCGAAGCAGGGCACCGCGCCCTCCAATTTCTCGATTACCGGCCGCTACATCCTGCAGCCGGAGATTTTCGGGATCCTGGAGACGCAAGAACGCGGCGCCGGCGGCGAGATCCAGCTCACCGACGCCATGATCGGCCTTGCCAAGACGCAAAAGTTCTACGGCGTGGAATTCGAAGGCGAGCGCCACGATTGCGGCTCCAAAGCCGGCTTCCTCCGCGCCAACATCGCATTCGGAATGGCCCGCGCGGACCTGCGCGACGGGTTGCGCGAGGAGATGAAGCGGTATTTGGAGAAATGAGGAACCTCATCCTGAGGTGCGCGCTCTTGCGCGCGTCTCGAAGGATGGCCGCAAGCACTGTGGCCCATCCTTCGAGACGCGGCCAAGAGGCCGCTCCTCAGAGCCTGATCCAAAAATGTATCCGAGTCATTTCAACTACTTAGGAACGACGGTGTTGCGGGGATCTGACCTCAGGCAAATCTGCAGTTATTGCGATGCTCCAACGG
>NZ_DASYMN010000154.1:0-1952 GCF_036009065.1 Bradyrhizobium sp.
CGCTATTGCAGCATACCGCAAGGGCGCGGCAAGCGACGTGGTGATAGTCGATATCCGCGACCCCAGAGAGATCGAACGCGATGGCAGAATTCCCGGCGCATTCTCCTGTACCCGCGGTATGCTGGAATTCTGGATCGACCCGCAAAGCCCCTATGCCAAGCCGATCTTCCAGGGCGACAAGAAGTTCATCTTCCATTGCGCCGGCGGCCTGCGTTCGGCGCTGGCGGCCAAGACCGCGCAGGACATGGGCCTGAAGCCGGTCGCGCATCTCGGCGGCGGCTTTGCCGCCTGGCGCGACGCCGGCGGCCCGGTGGAGAAGTGGGAGCCGAAGAAAAGGGGTTAGTTTCGTCATACGCGGGCTTGACCCGCGTATCCATCACTCTTCGATAAAGGGTCTTTCGAAGGGGATGGATTGCCGGGTCGAGCCCAGGAGCGTCCGGCACGAGTCATGCATGATGCTCCTTCGGGGTAGCGGCGCGCAAGATACGACGTTTTTGGGCTGCGCGTGTTGAGGCGGGCGCGAACTCGAACCTGGGTTGATCCGGCTGCGGCGGCGGCGGCGGCATGAGAAGCTCTGCGATGGCGCGCCGCTGCATTAGATTTGTCTTGATCAACCGGGTGAAGGCGAGCGGGCTTTTCATGATCTTGTTGGCATCGTGAGCCAGCCTGAGCAACAGAAAGCCGATCAGCGCCACCGTAATCTGGATGCGAACCGCGGTTTCGGATATTCCAAAGAAGTGGTCGATCTTGAGGGCTTGCTTGATCCAGCGAAAGAACAGTTCGATCGCCCAGCGCCGCTGGTAGAGGTCGGCAATCTCCTGGGCGCTGGCTTCAAGATCGTTGGTGAAGATCCGCAGCACCTTACCGGTCTCGATGACGACCTGGACCTCACGAACCAATTTCGACATCGGATTGCGCCGCGAGGCCGCCAGCCGCCCGGGGAGATATCCAGTCCGATCGCTCAAGATCGGCGTTGCTGCCGGCACCGGACGCTGCTCGACGGCCGTAAAAGGCGTGTTGCTCTTCAGTCGGGTTACGATGCGGCAATTGGCTTCATCCAGCATCGCCCACCAGCCGTAATCGTAATAGCCGAGATCGAACACATAAGTCGCCCCGGCTTCGATCGGCATCTGCTTGGCGGCCACAATGTCGTTGATATGTGAGGCCGTTACCATCAGGTATAACGGCTGGTCGGCATCGGGATCATAGACGATGTGAGCCTTGGCCCCGCAGACGCCACTGGAGAAGGTGGCCCAATGGCCGCTTAAGGTGGAGAGCCGCACACTGGTCGAGTCAATCAGGCGGACGCAATCGCGGACTTTCCGCCGGTAACCGGCCTGCAATTGCCGCATCAGCACCGAAAGCAAATCGCCAAAAATCCCGGCCGTGGCACGCGAGTTGTTGGCCGTCGACAGCGCCGACTTCGAGATCGCGCAACCGCCCACATGATAAAGCTTGCCGGCATGGCTTTTCAGGTTCGCTTCAATCTCGCGTAACCCCCGTGCCCCGCAAAATTGCCCCAGCAGCATCGCGATCAGGTGCGGCTTGCTTTTGGTCGCCCGTTCGTCCCGACAGCCATCATGTTGTTCCACAAGCCGATCGAAGACCGCCCACGGAATCTGCTTCAATAGCTCATGAAAAACGATATTCTGATGCGGCACGGTGTTGATCCTCTTCGTGTCCAGATGATTCGTAACCAGCTGAACCTAAGAAGAATCAATGCCGTGCACTTTCTCAAGCAGAAATCGTGCCGGACGCTATTGGGCTTGACCCGGGCATCCATCTTCTTCGCAAGACTCTTCTGAAGATCGATGGATTGCCGGGTCAAGCCCGGCAATGACGGACAGAAGAGCGCAACAGAGATCGACACTATGAACGGCCAAAATATTCGCATACGTCTCAAGGCGTTCGACCATCGAATCCTCGATTCGTCGACGCGTGAGATCGTGAAC
>NZ_DASYMN010000155.1:0-1985 GCF_036009065.1 Bradyrhizobium sp.
TCGACGAATGCATCGGCGTCGGCAAGGAATACATCAAGACCAATCCGGATCGCCTGATCTGGGGTTCCGATTGGCCGCATCCGCTGCACGACGAATTCATGCCGAACGATGCCGACCTGCTCGAACTGTTTTATCGCTACACGGACGATCCGGCCGTCCGCCAAAAGATCCTGGTGGACAACCCGGCAAGGCTGTTCGGCTTCTGATTCGCGCGCATTCGCGGGCGTTGAAGCAAACGGAGTTTTATAGATGCGACGAAGTATCGAAGTAGCCGGCTACAAGCACGGCAATCCGATTCCTGCGGCGAGCCGGATCGGGGACATCGTAATGACCGGTGTCATCAGCGCCAAGGATGCAAAAACCGGCAAACTGCCCGAGACGCTGGAGGCGCAATGCGCCGCCATGTTCAGGAACGTCCGCGACATCATCGAGGCGGCCGGAGGCAAGCCCGAGCACATCATCAAGATGACGGTGTGGCTGCGCAATCTCTCCGACCGCAAGGCGCTGAACGAGGAATGGCTAAAGATGTTTCCGGACGCGGCGTCGCGTCCGGCTCGTCACGCCCTGCTGCACCAGGGTGAGGGCGACTCGCTGATCGTATGTGACTTCACAGCGGTCATCAGCTGAGCGCCGAAGGCGATCGACATGGCCTTGATCGACATCGACCGGGGAGCAGGAGGCGATGCGCTGGGAAAACAAGCGATGAATGACCGAGCAGCTACCTCACCGCGGGCAGGCGCCGCGGCGCCCTTTATCCAGGTCGAGAACGTCGCCAAGCGATACGCCAGCCGCAGCGGCGAAAGCATCAACGCCATCGAGCAGATTTCGCTCGACGTGCCCCGCGGGGGATTCATTTCGCTCGTCGGCCCCTCCGGCTGCGGTAAGAGCACGCTGCTCAAGATGATCGGCCGCCTGCTGCCGCCGTCAGCCGGCGTGATTCGCTACCGCGACATTCCGCGGGGCGAAGTGCGGCCGCGGCTCGGCGTCGTGTTTCAGGAGTCCCTGCTGCTGCCCTGGCGCTCAATTCTCGACAACATCATGCTGCCGATCGACGTGATGGGGCTCGATCGCAAGGCTGGCGCCGAGCACGCCCGCGAACTGATGAAGATGGTCGGTCTCGCGGGGTTCGAGAAGAAATATCCATTCGAACTCTCGGGCGGCATGCAGCAGCGCGCGGCGATCGCGCGTGCTCTGGCCAGTGATCCCGAATTGCTGCTGATGGATGAGCCATTCGGTGCGCTGGACGCTCTGACCCGCGAGCAGATGGCCGGCGAGTTGCAGGCGATCTGGTCGCGGACGCGAAAGACGGTGGTGTTTGTCACCCATTCGATCAGCGAGGCGGTTTATCTGTCGGATCGCGTCGTCGTTCTCAGCGGCCGGCCGTCGCGGATCATGGACGACATCACCATTGATCTGCCGCGTCCGCGGTCGCTCGATATGATGAGCGATCCGGAGTTCGGCCGCTATGCCTCGCATATCAGGCATCTGCTGCTGGCCAGGACGGAGATGTGAAATGGCGCAAACCGGTCTTCACGACGCGACGTTCTCCGCCCCCGAAGCGAAAGCCCCACGCGCCGGCGGCGGCCTGCTCGATCTCGGCAGCGTGCTGAGCGCCGTTATCCTGGTGTCGGTGCTGGCCGGCTGGGAACTGAGCGTCCGCGCCGGTGTGCTGCCGGCCTTCCTGCTGCCAGCCCCGAGCAAACTGATCAGCCAGTTTCTGACCGACGTCACGACGCCGACAATCTTGCGCGAAGCGCTCTATACGATCTCCGAGATTATTTTCGGCTTTGCCGCCGGCGCGGCGGCGGGTATCGCATTGGGGGCCGCGATTGCGCTGGTCCCGATCATCGAAAAGATCGTCTGGCCCTATATCATCACGCTGCAGACCATCCCGAAGGTCGCGATCGCGCCGCTCCTGATCATCTGGTTCGGTTTCGGGATCGAGTCCAAAATTCTGATCGTGGCGCTGATCTGCTTCTTTCCGA
>NZ_DASYMN010000156.1:0-2917 GCF_036009065.1 Bradyrhizobium sp.
GGGATGGCAGATCAACCTGCTCAAGAAGGAGTTCATGCCGGAAGGCATCATCTTCGGGCACAACACCTTGTATTTCGATCATCCGCAGGCCTCGCCGCTGCAGAAGGCGTTCGTGCAGGATTACATGGATCGCTACAAGGAAGCGCCGCATTGGGAGGCGGAGCGGGCTTATTTCGCGCTCGTCACCTACAAGGCCGGCGTCGAGGCCGCGCAAAAGGCCACGGGCAAATGGCCGACAAAGGAGCAGGTGGCGGAGGCGATGCCGGGTCTCGAGGTCGAAAGCTTCGGCGGCAAGGGCCGCTTCCGAAAGGACAAGATTGCCGAACAGATTTTCTATCAGGGCCCGTCCACCAACACCAACAAATACGATTTCCCGACGCTGGCATCGATCGACTCCTACAGCGCCGAGCAGTTGCAGAAGCCGCCCGGTGTGGATTTCTGGGAGTGGATCAAAAATGGGAAAATGCCGGTCTGAGGCATGACTGAGCTTGTGGACGTCGTCCTCGGCGGGACCTTCCATGCCGCGGTGCTGTTCCTCGTGGCTGCCGGCCTGCAGCTGGTGTTCGGCGTGCAGAAAATCGTCAACCTGGCCTGCGGTTCGTTCTACGCGCTCGGCGCGTATTTCGGCATCACCGCGGTCGGCATCGCGCTCAAGCTCGGCATGCCGCCGCTGCTGTTCTTTCCGGTCCTGATCGCCGCCGGACTGGCCATTGGCCTCGTCGGGTGGCCGATCGAACGCGTGCTGCGCACGATCTATCGCCGTGACGAGAGCTATCAGTTGCTGATCACCTTCGGCTTTCTGCTGATGTTTCAGGACGTGTTCCGTTTTCTGTGGGGTGCTACGCCGCGCACCATGGACAACGTCTATATGGCCTACGGCACCGCGCATGTTCTGGGCGTGCGGGTGCCGACCTACAATCTGCTGGTGATCGCCGCAAGCATCGCCATTGCGGTGGGGCTCGGTCTGTTTCTGGAGCGCACCAGAATCGGGCGGATCGTCCACGCCACGGCCGAAAACCGCGATATGGCCGAGGGCCTTGGCGTCAATGCGTCGAAAATCTTCGCGCTGGTCTTCACCGTCGGCTGCATGCTGGGCACCGTCGGCGGCGCGCTGGTGGTGCCGTCCAGCGCGGCCTCGCTCGACATGGCGGTCGAGCTCGTGGTGGAATCGTTTGCAGTGGTCGTGATCGGCGGCCTCGGCAGCATGCGCGGCGCGCTGGTCGGCGCGCTCGTGGTCGGATTGATGCGCGCGGCGGCGATTTCGCTGATGCCCGAGATGGAGATGCTGTCGGTGTATCTGGTCGTCGTCGCGGTGCTGATTGTCCGGCCGGCCGGCCTGTTCGGGAAGGCGACCGCGTGAGCAACCCCTCGATCGATATCGCTTCCCCTGCGGATGCGCGGCGAGCCGCGCCGCGGCCCAACGGATTGTGGATCCTGCTGGGATTGATCGCCATCATGGCGCTGCTGCCATTGGTCGCCTCGCCCTATGCGCTGCTGCTGATGCTGCCGTTCATTGGCTACAGCATCGCGTTGCTCGGCTTCAACCTGCTGTTTGGAAGCACCGGGCTGTTGTCGTTCGGCCACGCGCTGTTTCTTGGCGTCGGCGCCTATTCCGCCGCGGCGCTGACCTCGAAATTCGGCATCTTGAGTTTTGAGATATTGCTGATTGCGGCGGCGCTGGCGTCCGGATTGGCGTCGGTGGTGGTCGGCGCGTTGTGCGTTCGCTACACCAGAATCTTCTTCGGCATGCTGACGCTGGCATTCGGCATGCTGTTTCACTCCTTCCTGTTCAAGTTCTACAGCATCACCGGCGGGGATCAGGGCATGCGCGTGCTGCGCCCGTTGCTGCTCGGCATGGAATGGCGCGGCGGCAAGACCGCGTTCCTGACCGGCCCGTTCTATTATTATGCGCTGGTCTTGTTCGCGCTGCTGGGCCTGGCGATGTGGCGCATCACCCGGTCGCCGTTCGGTCTGCATCTGCGCGCGATACGCGAGAACGCCGGCAAGGCCGCCTATGTCGGCGTGCAGATATTTCGCATGCGGCTGGCCGCCTTCGTGATCTCGGCCGTCTATGGCGGCATCGGCGGGACCATCCTCGCGGTCACCACGGGACTGGCCGACCCCGAACTGGCCTATTGGACGCATTCGGGCAACCTGGTCTTCATGGCCGTGCTTGGCGGCAGCGGAACGTTCGCAGGGCCGGCGATCGGCGCGCTGGTTTTCGTGGTGCTGCAGGATTTTGTGATGTCGATCACGCAATACTGGCGCTTTGTGATGGGCGGCGTGCTGGTGCTCTTGGTGGTCTTCATGCCGCAGGGCCTGTCGGGCACGGTCGAGGCGCTCGTCAACCGGCGCAATGGAGGGCGATGAGATGCAGCCCGCGCGCGCGGCGGTTACGGCGCCGCTGTTCGAGACCATCAGGGTCTCCAAAACCTTCGGCGTGTTCAAGGCGCTTAACAACGTCTCGTTCCACGTCGGCGACGGCGAATTCGTCTCGATCGTCGGACCGAACGGAGCCGGCAAGACGACGCTGGTCAATGTCGTAACCGGCCTGCTGCGGCCGACGGCTGGAGAGGTCCGCTTCATGGGCCGCGATATCGCCGGCATCGGGCCGGTTGAACTGGCCAGACTGGGAATGTCGCGCTCATTTCAACTCGTCAACATCTTTCCGGCATTGACCGTCCGCGAAACGCTTAGCGTGGCGGTCGCCTCGCGTCTGCGCCGCGTCGGCAACCCGTTTCGGTCGCTGCGGCGCGATGACATATTGCAGGCCGAGGCCGAGCGCGTCGCGGAAGTTCTGGGGCTGCGCGCCCGGCTCGAAACCCTGGCTTCGACGCTGTCGCAGGGCGAGAAGAAACTGCTGGATATCGCCAGCGCATTTGCGCTCAATCCGTCGGTGATCCTGCTGGACGAGCCG
>NZ_DASYMN010000157.1:0-2033 GCF_036009065.1 Bradyrhizobium sp.
GGTCGAACTGACCGGTGACGTTGCGGATGACTGGTTCCTCGCGCTTTGGCAGCAGGCGCCGACACCGGCCATAGCGGCAGAGGTGTCGGAGGCGACGATCACGCAGATCCTCAAGCAATATCGCATCCGCCGGCTCGATGCCGCAACCGTGCTGCAGACCTTGCGCAAGACGCCGTTGTTCGTCGCGCCGGGCACCACCGAAGCCGCCTGCGCGCATATCCGCCACCTCGCGGCGCGCCTGCATCTGGTCAATCAGCAGATCAAGGAAGCGCATCAGGCTCTGGACGGATTCTCGGCCAGGCTCGAAGCACCGACGGAGAACCCGTCGGGGCAGAACTGTGAGCAGCGTGACGTGACGATCCTTCGCTCCTGGCCGGGAATCGGCAGGATCGTTCTCGCCACGCTGCTCACCGAGGCCGCGGCGCCTCTGCGGACGCGAGATTACCATGCTTTGCGGGCTTTGGCAGGTACCGCTCCGGTGACCCGCAGGAGCGGCAAGCAATGCTTCGTGATCCGCCGCTTTGCCTGCAACAAGCGATTGCAAAACGCCGTCCATCACTGGTCGCGCGTCGCCATTCAGCACGATGCGCCCGCTCGGCGGCGTTACGATGCATTGCGCCAGCGCGGCCACGGTCACGCGCGCGCCTTGCGAAGTGTCGGAGATCGGTTGCTCTATGCGCTGTGCACGACACTCCAGCGACAGACGCCTTACGACCCCAACTATCAGGCCGCGCAGGTTACCGTGAGACTGTAAGCTTCATTCCTTTGTTCGACCGCAAGCGACCATTCCTTCGTCCCGACCTGCCGATCGGCAGAGCGCCGCGCGCAGATGCTGTCCAGGATGCCGTAGGCACCGGCGAAGCCGGCGCGAAGCGTCCTGGACAGCATCGAGCACGGCGCTACTCTCCCAATAAAGGGACCAAACCACTTGACTAAGGATAGGAGGTCCTACGCATCTCCCCGCAAACGGGGAGAGGTAAGGAAGGGCTACTCCGCCGCCTGCTCGATCGGCGCCACCCGCGGCAGGATGATCTGAATCTGGGTGCCGCCACCCGGCTCCGAATCCAGATCGAGCCGGCCGCCCAGCCGATTGGTGACGATGCTGTAGACGATGTGCAGGCCGAGCCCGGTGCCGCCCTGGTCGCGCCGGGTGGTGAAGAACGGGTCGAACGCCCGCCGCCTGACGTCCAGGCTCATGCCGATTCCGTTGTCCGAGAACAGGATCTCGACATTGTCCTTGCCGGATTCCCGCACCTTGATGTCGACGGTGCCGGACCTGCCGTTCGGAAACGCGTGCGCGACGGAATTGAGGAACAGGTTGGTCAGCACCTGCCCGTAAGGTCCGGGATAGCTGTTCATCGTCAGGTTCGGCTGGCACTCCACGTTCAGCGTCAGATTGTGTTTGCGCATGCCCGGCCGCAGGCTCATGACCACCTGCTCGGTGAGGTCGCCGAGGTCGAACTCGCGCTGGTCGGAATAATTGCGGTCGGCGGCGACCTGTTTGAACGACTGGATGAGTTCGGCGGCGCGGTTGAGATTGGCGACGAGCTGGCCGGACGCATCGCGGCTGGTGTCGAGATATTCGTTCAGACTGGAGCGGCGCAATTCGCCGCGCGCCACTTCGGATGCAAAGTTTGCCGTCTTGCGCTCCAGCGCCGAGGCCACCGTCAGGCTGATACCGACGGGATTGTTGACTTCATGGGCAACGCCGGCGACCAGGCGGCCCAGCGCTGCGAGCTTTTCCGCTTCAATCAGCGAATTCTGGGTGTCGCGCAGGTGACGCAGCGCGCCCTCCGCGGCATCGCGGGCTTTCCGCATCTCCTGCTCACCGCGCTTGCGCTCGCCGATGTCGAGCGCGACAGTGACGATGTTCTCGATCTCGCCGGACGCATCCAGCAGCGGCAGCTTGTTGACCAGCCATTGGCGCATCGTGCCGGTGGAATCCTGGTACTCTTCCTCATAGAAGCCGAGTTCGCTGCCGCCCGCCAGCACCCGCTTGTCATGCTCATCGGTCTTCGCCGCGCCATAGCGCG
>NZ_DASYMN010000158.1:0-5970 GCF_036009065.1 Bradyrhizobium sp.
GGTAGCGATTGGTTAATATGCCGGTCGACTTTCCCGCGACTGTCGAGCGATAGGAAGGCATAACCAGTCGTCCGAGAAAAGCCCGCTGCCCGAAGGGCAGCGGTCATCCGGGCATCTCAGCGAGAGACGTAGCCCGCTGCGAGGGGTTTGAAGCGGTAGATCAGATACGGCGTCTTGTTCTCGGCCTTGCCGCCATTGAACATGGCCGCTGCGGAGATTTGCGAGGCGGACACATACATATATCCGTCGGGAGAAGCCGTGATGCCATCAGGCCAAACCATCTCCGGATCGCTCAAGTAAGTGCGGTACTTGCGATCGGCGCCGACGACGCCAACGGATTTGGTCTCGACCGCAGTCAGATAAAGGTTGCCGGCATAATCGATCGAGAGTCCTCCATTGTTGGGCTTGTCCGAATAGCGCTCGACCTTGGCGCTCAGTTCCGCCGGCGTGAGCTTCTCGTCATTTAGATCGACAACTCGGATACGATAGAGCGAACGACCGTTTAGCGGTGCGAAGTAAACCCATTCGGACCCGACATCCATGGTGATGCCATCGCAGCCGACCTTGATGATCGTTGGCTTGCCGTCCTTGCCTGGGACGGTCAGATCGTTGCCATCCACGGTGATCGGCACGTTTTCCGGAACCGTCGACTTGTCTCCGTCAAGAACACGCCGGGCGCGTCCCGTATCCATGTCGATGATGATGATCGCGGCATGGGAGCCCTCGCCGCCCGGCCCGATGTCCTCGTCGGCGACATAGAACTTCCGGTTCTTCTGGTCGATGACGATATCCTGCGGCTGCGATCCACTCCGCGTGATCGGCTCGGGCATGTCGTAGATGCGCTCGAGCTTGTCGGTGCGCGTATTCCATCCGACGAGCTTGGGTGTGATCTTGGTGCGAAATCCCATGTCGATGATCCAGACGATGCCGTTCTCGTCCGACCGGAGGCCGAGGACATTGTCGAGGTTAGTGGTCGGTCCCTTTCCGCGGCGTGTTCCAATCCGCATTCGGGAGCGCAACGCGTGAACTAAACGACGGCTGCCTGTGCGCTGCTCGTTGCTCAAGGCCGCCCGCCATTTTGCGCCTTGATCCAGGCATCGACCGCCGGCAGCGCGCGGGTCTTCAGATCGGCTGAGATCGCGATGGTTTCCAGGGCGCGCGCCGTCATCACGCGGCCACCGGAGGTGGCCTGCGCGGGCGCGAAACGCGCGAGCTCGGCGGCGTGGGCGTCGTCGCTGAAGTTGGTCATGAAGTTGGCGATGAAGGCGTCGCGGAACTGCGGTCCCTGCTTGGCAGCGAGCGCATCGAAGTTCTTTTGCACAAAATCCCAGGCAAGATCGGGCTGCTCGCCGGACGAAGCGACCGTGTTGATCACGCCGCCGACGATCGTGCTCGGCAGTTCATCGGTCAAGGTCAGCGCCAGCGTGGCGCGTGCAAGCGCAGGGTCACGCGCGCTGGCGGCCGCGTAATAATAGCGCAGGCGCTCGGTCGTCACCGTGGTCTTGCGCGCCAGCGCCAGCAGCGCGTCATAGCTTGCGCGATCGGCGCCGATGCCGACGAGATGGGCCACCGGATCGCGTAGCGCGCTGGGCAGCGATTGCGGATCCTGCAGGAAGCCTGCGAACCGCCGCCTCGCCTCCGCAAGGATGTCGCCGTCGCCGAATTCGCCGAGCGCCGAGATCAGGCTGGACCGTAGCAACGCTTCGTCATTATCGCCCGAGTCATTGCCATCCCAGCCGAGCCGGTCGAACACCGGGCGCAATTTTGCGCGCCCATAGCTCTGCAGCGCCGGGCGCTCGCTGCGGTCGCGCGCAAGCCGTTCGAGCCTGGTCAAGGCGTTGACCACCTGATCCCATACCGCGCGGTGATCATCCCTGCGGATTTGCTCGATCAGCGCGAGATAAGACGGCGGTTCGGCACGGCCGGCTTGCACCAGTGCCCAGCCGTCGGCGAGGAAGTTGAGACGATCTTCCGGCGCCATCAGTGCCAGCGCCTTCGCCAAGGCTGCCCGGCTGTTGGGGCCGTATTCGACCCGGTAATAGCCGATGTCGCCGCGATTGACTTTTATCGGCTCGCCGCAGAACCCGGCCGCGACCTCGGTGCTGCCCTGAAGCAGCAGGACTTGCGATGGCCGCGTTGCGTTTAGCGGGCCGACCGCGATCGGGATACTCCAGGCCCTGGGCGCCCAGACAGTCCCTTCGCCGCGCGCAGGCGCAATCACAAATCGATCCTGCCGCAGCGCCAAGCGCTGCCTGTCACCGCTGCAGGCGGTCTCGGCTATGATCAGCGGTACGCCGTCCTGCTCGGTGAAGGACGCGGCAACGCCCGTTACCGGCTTGCCGGCGGCACTTTCGAGCGCCCGCCACAGGTCGGCTGTGGTGGTGTTGCCATAGGCATGCGCGGCCATGTAGTTGCGGATGCCATCGCGAAACGCCTGCTCGCCGAGATAGCTTTCCAGCATGCGGATCAGCGCCTGGCCCTTGTTGTAGGTAATGCCGTCGAACGCCGCCATCGCTTCGCTGGAGTCGGCGACCGGCTGCTGGATCGGATGCGAGGTGCGCCGCGCGTCGAGCGCCATTGCGAACTGCTTCTGGCCATAACCGTTCAGCCAGGTCTGCCATTGCGGATAAAAATGCTCCGCCGCCTTGACCTGCATCCAGCTGGCAAAGCCCTCGTTGAGCCAGAGATTGTCCCACCAGCCCATGGTGACGAGATCGCCGAACCATTGATGCGCCATCTCGTGCGCCAGGATGGTGAAGATGCCGCGCCGCGCGGTGTCGGCAGTGGTGGACGGGTCGAACAGCAGCCGGCTTTCGAAAAAGGTGATGCCGCCCCAGTTTTCCATGGCGCCGCCGAATCCGCCGGGCACCGCGATCAGGTCGAGCTTGGGCAGCGGATATTTTGCGCCGAAATAGTCGTTGAACCAAGCGAGCAGTTTTACGGCGTTGTCGAGCGCAAAGCGCCCCTGCTCGCGCTTGCCCGCCGTGGTCACCACGCCGATGGTGACGCCATCGGCGTCCGCCGTGAGCCGCTCCAATTCGCCCGTGGTGAACACGAACAAATAGGTCGACATTTTCGGCGTCGGCGCAAAGGCGACCTGCTTCAGGTCCGGCGCGACCGGCGTCTCGCGCGTGACCGGCATGTTGCCGACCGCGAGGTGCGTGCGCGGCACGGTCACCGTCAGCGCGAAGGTCGCCTTGAAGGCGGGCTCATCCCAGCACGGAAAAATCCGGCGCGCGTCGGCGGGCTCGAGCTTGCTCGACAGCATCCGCTTCGTGCCATGGTCGGTCGGATAATCGACAAAGAACAGGCCGGTGCCGAACTTGTTGATCCGCGCCGTGAAGGCGATGCGCAGCCGGTGCGCGCCCGCTGCGAGCGGCTGCGGAAACGTGAGCGTCGCGGTCTCGGCTGTGGCATCGAGCGCGACCTCGGCGCGCTGCGCGTCGTCATCGATGGAGACGGCGCCGAACGTGGTATTGACCGCGTTCAGAACAAGCCGCGCGGTGGGCTCGCGCACCTCGATGTCGACGACTTCGACACCTGGCAGCGCGAGGCTTTCGAGGTCGGGCGTGAGTTCGATGGCATAGTGGACGGGAATAACTGTTTTCGGCAGCTTGCCCGGCGTTGCATCGAAGGAAAACCCGGGCTCGGCGACAGCAATGCCGGACATCGACAACGCGAGCACAACGATTGCGGCCAGCACGGCAGCAAGGTTCCGCACCGTGTGTGTCATCGACCATGTCCTTTGAAAAGCTGGCGCTCCCTAGGGGAATCGAACCCCTGTTTCAGCCTTGAGAGGGCCGCGTCCTAACCGCTAGACGAAGGGAGCGTGCGGTTGATGGGAATAGCCTTGAAATCTACCGGCTGCAACAACCTCGTCATGCCCGGGCTTGTCCCGGCCATGACGGGCTTCAAGGCTCGTTGGCAAATCTCAGCCTCCCTGCCGGTTTCAGCGTCCTGGCGTCGAAGGTGCGGATTTCTGTCACACCACCTATATCCAGCGTCACCACCAGGCGATCCCCGGCCACCGCGGTGGAGAGGATGCGGGCGCCCCGTGGCAGCATGGCCGTGGTATCGGTGGACACGGTGCTTTCGCTTCCGCGGAAAAGGCGGTAGCCGATGGCGATCAGCACGGCGGCTACCGCCAGCGCCGTGGTCAGGCCCGCGATCAGCATCATCCGCCGCACCCGCGCGAACAGCGCGGCCTGCTCGGGGGTCGGTTCGGGCGGAGCAGGTTGTTCGGTCATGCAAGGCTCTTCTTTGGAACAAGTCTCGTCCGAGTGCGGTCAGAAGCTGGAGGTCATCGTCGGTGGCGACGAGGGTTTTGCGCGGCTCGACCGCGTGCTCGCCGCACGCCGGCCCGAACTTTCGCGGTCGCGGCTCAAAGCGCTGATCCTCGCCGGACAAGTCACGGTCAAGGGCGCCCCCGTCCGCGACCCCGCTTATCATGTCGCCAAGGGCGATACGATCACAATCGACGTGCCGCAAGCCGTCGCCGCCGAGCCCGAAGGCGAGGCCATCGCGCTGGATATCGTCTATGAGGACGACGACATCATCGTCATCAACAAGCCCAGGGGGCTGGTGGTGCATCCCGCCGCCGGCCACGAGACCGGCACGCTGGTGAACGCGCTGATCGCCCATTGCGGGATAAGCCTGTCCGGCATCGGCGGGGTAAAACGCCCGGGCATCGTGCACCGGCTCGACAAGGACACCACCGGGCTGATGGTGGCGGCCAAGAACGACCGCGCCCACCAATCCCTGAGCGAACAGTTCGCCGACCACGGCCGCACCGGCGCGATGCGCCGCGGCTACATGGCGTTCGCCTGGGGAGCCCTGAACCGCCAGCGCGGCACCATCGATGCGCCGATCGACCGGCATCCGCATGCCCGGGAAAAAATGGCGGTACGTGACTCCGGCCGGCAGGCCATCACCCATTGGGAGGTCGCCGAGTGCTTTAATGGCCGCGGTGGCAACCCGGTCGCTTCCCTCCTGGCCTGCCAGCTCGAGACCGGCCGCACCCACCAGATCAGGGTGCATATGGCCCATATCGGCCATCCCCTGCTGGGCGATGCCGTCTATGGCCCGCACTTCAAGACCAAAGCCAATGCGCTCGGCCCGACGGCGCAGGCGGCGCTGGCCGCGCTCGGGCGGCAGGCCCTGCACGCCTACCAGCTTACCATTCAGCATCCTCGGACCGGGGATATTCTCAGCTGGGAAGCGCCGCTGCCGGGGGATTTGCTTCTCCTGCAAAGCGCGCTGCGGGCGGCGGAATGACGCAGGCCTTTTGGAAAAGCGGCGGTATGCCAATAGGTTATGCCAGCCACACGATGACGTGAGACCGGTTATCCTTCCCTGAAGCCGCGCGTTTGGTGTATGCTGCACCTGCGTTGAATATCCAACGCGGAACATCGCAGCGCGGCCGGCTTTAACCAAGCGGCCGTCTGCCGGGTCCGCCGCTATCGGGGACCTGAACCACTGGAGGGCGCTAAAATGGCCCGTACAGCTACCCTGCCGGTTCTCAACGGAGAATCCGGCCTCTCTCGCTACCTCAGCGAGATCCGCAAATTCCCGATGCTGGAACCGCAGCAGGAATACATGTTCGCCAAGCGTTGGCGCGAACATGACGATCGGGACGCGGCGCATCACCTTGTCACCAGCCATCTCCGGCTCGTGGCCAAGATCGCCATGGGCTATCGCGGCTACGGCCTGCCGATCTCGGAAGTCGTCTCGGAAGGCAATGTCGGCCTGATGCAGGCGGTGAAGCGGTTCGAGCCCGACAAGGGATTTCGACTCGCAACCTACGCCATGTGGTGGATCAAGGCGTCGATTCAAGAGTACATCCTGCGTTCGTGGTCGCTCGTGAAGATGGGCACCACCGCGAACCAGAAGAAGCTGTTCTTCAACCTGCGCAAGGCCAAGAGCAAGATCTCGGCGCTGGACGAGGGCGATCTGCACCCCGATCAGGTCAAG
>NZ_DASYMN010000159.1:0-3240 GCF_036009065.1 Bradyrhizobium sp.
CGGTCGATGGCCTGGTTGGTGGAGCGCCGGGAGGCGCTGCGCCTAGCCTTGGGCGCGCGCGGTGCCTTGCCGCGCGAGGTGGGTACGTTAATCCCGCCTCAAGGGGTGCCCGTTGGTGCCCTGGCGCCTCCCGCCGCTCCATCGCACCAGCGCGGTTCGCTGGTGGAGGGTTTCTGGCAAACCTCGGACGCAGTGCGCCGCGAGAATGCGGAAGCTTGGCTGTTTGAAATCTGAAGAGGAACGCAACCACGTGTCCCGGGCGCGATGCGGCATTCTTCATGCCGCTTCGCAGAACCGGGACCCCGGTTATTTTACTTCGGGTCGCAAGTAACCGGGACCCCGGCTTAGCAGCGCACCACGCCGAGGAGCGGCGCGCTGCGCAGCATCCGGGGAACGCAGCAACAGACACTGCGTCATACGCGGGCTTGACCACACCGATACGTGCATAGCGTGACTATCCGCTCAACGGGACGACTTTAGAACGGACGGCCAGGCTTTGCCGCGACACCGGGGCGCAAACTGCCGGTCGGCATCATGTCCACGCGCGGTTTGCTTTCAAGCGTGGCGACCGGCGTGGATTTCAGACATGCGGCCGGGCAGACCGGCGCCCTCCCGAGGATTTTTTGCAAAGCGGCCTGCGGCGCGCTATGGCAAAACTGCCGGATCAGGGATTTGTCCTCGGTGCCGAAATTCGGGATGCCGCACGAGGACGCCATCACCTTTTCGGCGCGTCCCCACAGTTCCGACACGGTCCTTGCGACGCGCGGCTCAAGCAAGCCGCTCCAGGTCGCAGGCTCGCTTTGCTCGGCCCGCGCGGCATACAGCGCGACGAACGCCATCAGCGCCGCGAGCCCGTCGCGATGATCGACTTCATCGCCCTGTTCAGCGGGGCCGCGCGAACGGCTCAAATCGACCGCGGTGTTGAGATCGTGCGTGTAGGCATTGAGCTCATCGAGCAGATAGAGGAAATCGGTCGATGAGCTGGCGCTGCCGGGCCGCAAATAGGTCGTCACGAAATCGCTGCTCTTGAATTTTGCCGCGATCAGCGACGGCGCGAAAAATCCCGACACTTCATGCGGCCGCTTCAACTGGCCGCCATGGAGCAGCGGAAACGCATCAAGCTCGGCGGTGATGTAGTGCACGGATTCGTGCACCGCCGTCGGCAGGCCGAGCTGCGCCTCGCCGCAGCTGATCCAGCCCAGAAAGAACTTCTTGTCCTTGATCTCTTGGTAGACGGCGAAACCCTCAGGGGCCGAGGCGCGCAATCTTTCGATGGCGCCCGGCCGGCAATCGCCGGCCTCCGCCGCCGGACCGAAGCCCGCAGCAAGAGGCGTGCACGCAAACGCGGCGAAGCAGGTGGACCGTAACAGCCGACGCATGATCGCCACTCACCTTGGTGCTCGGCGATAGAATTGGCTTAAACGGTTAATCCCTGATTACCGGCAGACACGCCGGCTGAAGTACCGAACCAACTTGGGACTGGCGCGCAAAGCTCATCGTCGTGGGAGAAGCGCGTTACCGGGACAACCCCGTCAGGTTCTCGGATAGTCGCGCTATTGCCGCTTTTGACCGGCCGGCCTTTCCGGCGCCGCGGGCGCCGGCGCAGGCGCGCTGCCGCTTCCGGCTCCGAACAGCAGGCGCGTCGGGTTCTTGTCGAGATTATTCACGGCACGGCTGATGTCGCCGAGGGTGCGCCGGCCATCGGACATCAGCGCGCCCGAGCGCTTGTCGAAATCCTCGGCCAGTTCGCGGATGGATTTGATGGCCTGGAAAAGTTCGCCGCCATCCTTGCCGCCGGCCAGCGTATTCAGACCGAGCATCAAATTGTCGGTCTTGCTCATCACGCCGTCAGCCTTGCCCACCACCCCGTCGACCTTGAGCATGATGCTGTCGATCTTCTCCGAATTGCGCGCCAGCGAGGTTGTGAAGGTCTCGAGGTTCTGCAGCGAGCTCCTGACCGCCTCCTGGTTGTCGGCGACCACCCTGTTGATGTTCTGCAATGTCGCGCGGATGGATTCCGTCACGTCCTGCAGCGCCTTGGGATCGGCCGTCAGCGTTGGAACGCCATCCTCGTCCAACGGTACCGCGGGCGCCGCCACCTCGCCGCCCTTGAGCGATATGGCCGCGACGCCGGTCAGCCCCTGAAATTCGAGGCCGACCAGGGTGTCCTTGCGGATCGGCGCGTAGTTCTCCACCATCGCCAGTGCGACAACCCGCCGCGGGTTGTCCAGCTTCACGGAGATTACCTCTCCGACCCGAATACCGTTGAAATTGACGCTGCCGCCATTGCGCAAGCCGGCCGCCGGACCCTCGAAGATGATGCGCATGGGGCTGCGCTGCTTGGTGGTGTGCAGGCTCTGGAACCAGAGCACGAAGCCGAACGCCGCCGCGATCACCGCCAGCGTGAACGATCCAATCAGCACGAAATTCGCCCGCGTTTCCATCAATTGGCTCCAGTACCACTAACCCACGACGGCGCGGGCGCGCTTGCCGTGGAAATACGCCCTCAACCAGGGATGCTGCGAGGCCAGCATATCGGTCATTGTTCCTGCTGCGATGATCTTGCCGCTCCCCAGGACGGCGATGCGGTCGCAGGCGGTATGAAGGCTGTCCAGGTCGTGGGTTACCATGAAAACGGTCAGGCCCAAAGTGCGCTGCAGGGTCCGCACCAATTCATCGAAGTCGCCGGCGCCGATCGGATCGAGGCCTGAGGTCGGTTCATCAAGGAACACCAGTTCCGGATCGAGCGCCAGCGCCCGCGCCAGCGCGACCCGCTTGATCATGCCGCCCGACAGTTCCGATGGAAAACGGTTCGCGACCTCGGGCTTCAATCCAACCATGCCTAGCTTGGCGATGGTGATCTCGTCGAGCAGGCGCTGCGAAACGGTGAGATATTCGCGCACCGGAAACTGGATATTCTGCCGCACGGTCAGCGAGGAAAACAGCGCGCCTTGCTGGAACAGGATACCCCAGCGCCGCTCGACGCCGCGGCGCGCGGTGGCGTCAGCGGCGTCGAGATCGATCCCGAACACCTCGATGCTGCCGCTGACCTTCGGTATCAACCCGATGATGGTACGGGTCAGCACCGATTTGCCGGCGCCGGAAGGGCCGACGAAGCCGAGAATTTCACCGCGCTTGACGTCGAGACTGAGCCGGTCGAGCACCTTGGTGGCGCCGAACTGCACCGAGATATCGCGAACCCGGATGATGGCATCGGAGACATCGGCGACCATCGCTACA
>NZ_DASYMN010000160.1:0-22739 GCF_036009065.1 Bradyrhizobium sp.
GGCCGCCAATGCGTTTCTGGATGCGCTGGCGCATCGGCGGCGCGGCGAGGGACGCCCTGCGCTGACGGTCAATTGGGGCGCTATTGGCGCGAGCGGCTATGTGGCGCAACATGCCGAAATCGAGCAGCATTTCCAACGCCACGGCTTGCGCTCGTTTTTGCCTGACCAGGCCTTCGCCGTTCTGGAGGCGCTGCTCCGACGCGAGGTGACCGAGGTGGGCGTCGTCGACATCGACTGGAAGACCTGGGGCCGCTTCGCGCCGGAGATCGCCCGGTCACCGCGCTTCGCGCACCTCATGAAGGAGGAGCGTGCCCCGAAGGCAGGCGGACCGGATCTTGTTCTCGAAAGGTTGCGGGCCGCCCCTGCCACGGACCGGAAAGAGATTCTGCTCACGGCCATACGGGAGCAGTTATCCGCGGTACTTGGTCTTGCGGCCGACGGCATCGATACGAACCAACCGTTGAACGCGCTCGGGCTCGATTCGCTGATGGCGGTGGAGCTCAGTTGCCTGATCGAGGACCGGCTCCGATTCAAGCCGGGCACCATCGAGTTGATCCAGGCGCCGAGCCTCACCGCGCTTGCGGACCGTTTCATGGACAAGATCGCGTTATGACCCGCCGCGCCGTGAGCCGGCTTATGTTAACGACAGGGAGGTGGCAGTGAGCGATAAGGAACTATTTGACGCGGTGGTGCGGCAGATCGGTATTTTTCTGGAAACCGACGTCAGCCATCTGCGACCCGACTCGCATCTTGCGCGTGATCTGGACGGGTTAAGCTCCCTCAAGCTCTTCGAGCTTATGCTCTATCTTGAGGACAGCGTCGGCTTCGAGTTCGACGAAAAGGTGGTCGACCGCATCGACACGATGCAGCAACTGCTCGGCTACATCAAGGAGCACCGGCGTGAGCCGGGGGCCATCGCGCAGACCGTCTAGGCATGGGGCAAGCGAGCGGTGGCGTGAATGCAAGCGGCAAGCGAGCCGTCATCACCGGCATCGGCGCCGTCTCCGCTCTCGGAGTGAGCGTCACGGAGGTGTGGAGGCAGCTCCTGCTCGGCGAAACCGGAGTGCGGCCGATCTCACGTTTCGCGGCCGATCGCTTCGTCAGCAGTCTCGCTGCCGAGGTCGATGACGCTCGCGTCGTGCTAGGCGAAGGGCCGTTCGATTTCGAGATGCGCCGGATGGCGCTGTTCGTCCGCTTCGCCGTCGCCGCGGGCGAGGCGGCGCTCGCTGACGCGAAGCTCTGCATCAACGACGGATCGGCGAGCGGCGCGATGCACGTCGGCGTCTCCATGGGCGGTCTGCCCAACATAGAGGCCGGCATCATGCGCCAGGAGAGCAAGGGGCCGCGCAAGACCACCCCGTTTCTCATCATGTCGCTGATCCCGAGCATGGCCGCGAGCATGTTGGCGCAGCGGGCCGGCTTCGAGGGCCGGCAGCTCACATTTGCCGGCGCCTGCGCGGCCGGCAGCCAGGCGCTCGGCGCCGCACTAGAAGCGATTCGCCGCGGTGAGCACAGCTGGATACTGGCAGGTGGCGCCGAGGCGGTGACGACGCCGATCACGTTTTCGGGGTTCGAGGCGATGCGCCTGCTCAGCCGCGGCGGCGATCCGGCGCTTGCGCCGCGCCCGTTCGATCGCGGGCGCGACGGCTTCGTCATCGGCGAAGGCGCGGCGCTGTTCGTGGTCGAGGAGTTGGAGCGGGCGGGGGCCCGCGGAGCCACGATCTACGGCGAGATCAGCGGCACGGCGACCTCGACCGGCGTCGACGGCCTGCTATTGCAGGCGCCGGAATCGATCGCCGCCTGCATCCGGGCGGCAATCCAAGATGCCGGGCTTGAACCCGATGACATCGACGCCGTGTATGCCCAGGGTTCCGGACTGGTGCGCGGCGACCGCGCCGAGGTCGAAGCGCTGCGGGCGGTATTCGGCAGGCGCATGCCGCCGGTCACCTCCATCAAGGCGCAGACCGGTTACACATTCGCCGCCAACGGGCCCTTGAGCATGCTCGCTGCCCTGATGGCGCTACAGACCAAGACGCTCTCGCCGACGCGCAATTTCGAAAATGCAGACGACGAACTCGGCGCGCTGGACATCGTGACGGCGCCGCGGGCATTTGCCGGCCGGCATTGCCTGGTCAACGCAATCGGCTTTGGCGGCGTCAATGCGACGCTTGTCGTATCGTCCTTGCCTGAAACGCGAAGCGGTCTTATCGGGACACAACAGGGTGCAACATGACATTTAAACCAGCCGACCCAAACTTCGCCGAACGCGTGCGCGACAGTTTTTCGCGGCAGGCATTTATGCGCTATCTCGACGCCTCGCTCACGATAATTGAGCCCGGCTACTGCGAGATCCGCATGCCCTATCGGCCGGAACTGACGCAGCAGCACGGTTTCTTCCATGCCGGCACCACGGCCGCTATCGTCGATTCTGCATGCGGCTATGCATCCTTCGGCCTGATGCCGGCCGATGCATCCGTGCTCACGGTGGAGTACAAGGTCAACCTTCTCGCCCCCGGCCGCGGCGAGGTTATGGTGGCCAGAGGGCATGTCATCCGCAACGGCCGTACGCTCAAGATCTGCCGCGGGCAAGCCTTTGGCGTCACGAACGGCGCAGAGACGCTATGCGTTGAATCCCTGTCAACCATCATGACGCTGGCCGGCCGCGAGGATCGTTGAGTCGTCTCAATGCCAGAACGCTGCGCCTGGCGGAGAAAAGCCGGCTACCCTGATGGCCGGTCAGGCCAAGCGCGCCATCGGCTCCAACCTTGAACTGCACAGCGAGGCCGCATAGGCTCGGCACCTGAAGACGCCTGCCGAGCAATTTTCAATAAGAAACATCCCCATCGATGCGGTCCACCGAGCGGCGCCCCTTCCCCCACCGCCGGGGCCTGATCATCGTCACGACATTGGCCATTGCCTATGTCGCCAGCCATTTCTTCCGCGCCTCCAACGTCACCATCGGCCTCGACCTGATGCGCGACCTGTCCATCGGGCCGGAAGCTTTGGGCGCGCTTACAGGCGCCTTCTTCTTCGGCTTCGCCGCCACACAGATCCCCTGCGGCTTCTTGTTCGACCGTTTCGGGCCCCGCCGTACCGTGGTTGGCATGCTCATCCTCGCCACCATCGGCGGCATCATCTTCACCCTGGCGCCGAGCTGGCCAATACTGCTCAGCGGCCGGGTGCTGATGGGCGCCGGCTTCGGGGTCATGCTCATCGGCAGCATGGTGGTGATCTCCCGTTGGTTCGCGCCGGACCGCTTCTCCACCCTCACCGCCATGGTCATGTCCATCGGACTGCTCGGCAACCTGGCCGCCACGACCCCGCTCGCCTGGGCTTCGGAGGCCATCGGTTGGCGCGCCGTGTTCGGCATCGCCGTGGTCTTCACTGCACTTGCCACCATCGCCGTCTGGCTGATGGTGCGCGATGCTCCGCCCGGCCACCCCTTTTTGGTCCGCACGCCAGAGCTCCCACGCCAGATGCTGCAGGGCCTGCTGGAGGTACTGCGCAACCCCCGCCTGAGGCCGATTCTGGCGCTGAACTTTTGCAACTATGCCTGCACTTTCACGGTGCAGGGCCTATGGGGCGGTCCGTTCTTGCGCGAGGTCCATGGACTGAGCGCCATCGAGGCGGGCAACGTGCTGCTCGTCGCCGTGATCGCCTACCAGTTCGGCATGCTCGCCTTCGGCCCGCTGGATCGCCTGCTGGACACGCGCAAATGGATCGCCATCGGCGGCAGCCTGGTGATCATTTGCTTGCTCGCCACCCTGGCGCTGGTTTCCCGCCCGCCAATCTGGGTGCCGATCGCCGCCATCCTCGGCATCGGCTTCTTCAGCGCCTCCAGCACCATGGTGATGACGCATGGCCGCGGCACCATTCCGGACCGGCTGATCGGGCGCGGCATTGCGACCGTCAACACCTGCGTGATGTTCGGCGTCGCATGCATGCAAACGTTGTCCGGCATCATTATCGGCGCGTTCGAGCCGCTGGCTGGCGGCGCCCGAACTGAAACCGCATACCGCGCGCTGTTCGGAGTGCTCACCTTGGTGCTGATCGCAGCCGTCGCGATCTACAGCCGCTCGCAGGACGTCAGGCCCAGCGATGAAATGCGGGAGCGCGGGCAGCAGCCGGATGGCTGAGACTCGCTCATGGTTACTTGGCGCGCCAGCGGTTTCCGTCAAAGGCATAGGATGCAATCCCGGCTTCGACAAACCCCTGTCCCTTCCCCCATTCCATGACCCGAACCGAAATTTGCCCGTGAGCAATCTGGATCAGGTTGTATGAATTCCCCCCAACTCCTCTGGTACGGGTTGAGATCGCGGTGCCGGCGTGCACGATCAGGATCGATCCGGCACTGCTAACCTCCGTTACTGGCCCACTGAGCGCGCGGTGGTGATGTCCCGATAATAATAAATGAACCCCTGCATCGGCGATCGCCTTGAGCGCGGCGATCGCTCGTCCGGCAAGTTCCAGCGAGTCTTCGCTGTCTGGAACGGCCAGCGGATGATGCGTGACGATGATTTTGGTAGTGCCGCGAGGCACCGAAGCGAAGATTCGTCGAATGCTAGAAATCTGGACTTGCGAAAGGCGGCCGTTTTTTCGCGTGAAGCGGCGAGCGGTATTCAGCCCCAACACGGCAAGTCCGTCGTCTTGAAAGAATCCCAGGGGTTGATCGAGGGGCGCGATGTAACGGTCGTACTTCCGGAACGGCCGAAGGTAACGGTGAAACAGGTTGTAAAGCGGAACATCGTGATTTCCCGGCGTAACGAGTTTTGGAACCGCAATGCGGTCCAGGAATCGGCGCGCTTCAGCAAATTCAACGTGTCGGGCCCGCTGCGTGAAGTCACCGCTGATGACCACCAGATCGGGGCGACTTTTTTCGATACTCGCGAGAAGATTCTCCATCACATCGAGATTGTGCCGTCCGAAATGCAGGTCGGAAATGTGAGCGATGGTGCGCATGGAAACTATTTGTATGTCGGCAAAGGCGCGAACACACGGAGGGCGGCCGGCCTAGTCCGATAATGCAAGGGCGTCCGCATCGACTGTATCTCGCCGTCAAGTGCGACCAGTAAGCGTTTTCGACGCGAGCTGACTTCGACGGCTGGGGTGGCGATGGTCCGCAGATCGCTTTGGTTCAACAGTCCCGCGACGCTCCGAACCGCCACCCACAACAATGCAAGCCGGCTTTGCTGGCTTGCGACGAACAGGCACAGCTCGCCGCCGTCCAGCCTTTTACGGCTTCCGAAGGACGCCCCTTCCAAATGGTACTCATTGTTGCCGATGAACACACACGGGCTGCGGCAAGCCTCCTGCCAATTCTGCGCGCGAATCCGGAGGCGGCGGAGCGGTAGGTTCCAGAATGCCCGAAAGCCGGCCATGATCATGGCCGGCCACTTCGACAACCCCTGATGCTTTCTGCGCCGATCCCGGTCGAGAACGACGTAAGGATAGATTCCGATTGACGAGTTATTGATGAACATCTCGCCATTCACCTCGCCGACGTCAACCGATCGATGCACGCCGCCTGAAATGACAGCGACCGCGTCCTCGACGGCAAGCGGAATTTTGAGGTCTTTGGCAAAGTGATCCAACGTTCCCAATGGAATGATACCGAGCGGAATATCCGTACCCGCAACAACGCTCGCGACGGTGTGGATGGTACCATCTCCCCCACCGGCGACAATTGCGTCGATCTCGCCGACGGCGACCCTTTTGACCGCACGCTCCGCGGCTGCCCGAAGCTTTGAACCTGGTACAAATTCAAAGCTGGCCGCGATCGCATGCTTGCGAAAGGCGGCTTCAAGCTCGACATGCAATTCATCGCGCTTTTTCTCCGCGGCGGCGCCGGCGGAAGAGTTCAACAGGACGCTGACGCGCTCGGGTTTCAGGGGAAGGCCTCACAGAGGTCGGCGGGAACGTCTAACAGTGGTACGCCCTGAATGTTCCGAAAATGGCGCAAGACCAGCTCCGGATCATCTGTCTCGCGGCGGCTCGATCTGGCGCTTGTGCTGAAGGCGCGTCATGATGGCCCAGCAGAGCAGGGCCCACGCCGAGCCGACGCACCAGCCGGCCAGGACGTCAGTGGGATAATGGACGCCGAGATACACGCGGCTTATGCCAATCATAAACGTTAGCGTAACAGCCACTGCAACAAAATAAATCCGAAGGCGACGGCTTTCAGTCGTTCTGGCCAGCAGGGCTGCCAAGGTCATGTACGTGATCGCTGAATAAGCGGCGTGTCCGCTGGGGAAACTTGCGGTGAAGACTTTTGCAGCGGGAATGAACAGATCCGGCCTCGGCCGCGCGAACTGAATTTTCAACAGGCTGTTGAGCGCCAGGCCGCCGAGAACGGCCACCAGCACCAGCAAGGCAGCCGCACGTGACTTGGCGAGGATCAGATATGCCACCACGACGAACGACATGATCCCGAGCACGGCGATGCTGCCCAGCGATGTAATGTCCCGGGCCATTTCTCGCACCCAAGGCGGCCCGATGGGTCCGGACAAATTGTCGGACCCGCTGCGGAAAGAGAGGATAATGGCCTGGTCTAACGCGGTGGTCGAACCGTCCATTACTTCATCGGCCATGAAGCCAAAGATAAGCAGCAGCGCCGCTGCGACGAAAACCGAAGCGAGCAGCCAGGTTTCAGCATGCCAAAACGCGCGCATCCGTTCTAAAAGGCTTCGCATGGTGGGTCTCGATGAGTGACGCAATGGCGGATCAATAACTCAATTAACAAACGGGATTCTCTTGGCACCCCTACGGGTCGGTGCATAGGGACATGCTCCGAACACGGACCCGAGAGGCTGTTCCAATTGTTTCTGCCCGTGTAGGCTCCTTCCTCTGCAGACCTGAATAAAGGGTAGCCCCAACCTGGGGCCGGCGAAAAGGGTACGGGAATGACATGACGGACATCCAATATCTGGCTCCGCGAACGCTCGACGAGGCGATTGGCGCATTTGCCGCCGCCGGAAGTGCCGCGCGCATCCTGGCTGGCGGTACCGATCTTCTGGTGCAGATGCGCGCCGGTGTCGTGCGGCCGGGCTTGATCGTCGACATCAAGAAAATTGCCGAGGTGACTGCAATCGAGGAAACCGCCGAGGGCGGCTTCCGTGTCGGCGCCGCCGTCCCGGGCGCGGTATTGGCCGAACACGCGCGCTTTGGCAACGTCTGGCCCGGCGTACTTGAGGCCATCAACCTGATTGGCTCCACCCAGGTGCAGGGGCGCGCCTCGGCGGGTGGCAATCTGTGCAATGGCTCGCCGGCCGGCGACAGCGTGCCCGCTTTGGTCGCAGCCGGCGCCATGGTCACGCTGCAGGGGCCGGACGGACGGCGCGAGACGCCGGTGGAGAAGGTGCCGGCCGGTCCCGGGCGCACCAATCTTTTGCCTGGAGAGATTCTCGTCAGCTTCACCTTGCCGCCGCGAGCGAAGGGCTCGAGCGACGCTTATTTGCGCATGATCCCGCGCACCGAAATGGACATCGCCGTGGTCGGTGTCGGCGTCAGCCTCACGCTGACGGACGGCGTCTGTACCGCCGCGCGGGTCGGGCTCGGCGCTGTGGCGCCGACGGTGCTGCTGGTCGAGGCCGCCGCCAAGGCGTTGATCGGCAGCAGACTCGACGATGCGGCGCTGAACGCCGCCGCGGCCGCCTGCTCTGCCGCCTGCCGTCCGATCGACGACAAGCGCGGCACCATTGTCTACCGCACCAAAGTTGCCGGCGTCCTCTTGAAGCGCACGGTTGCAATCGCCGCAAAGCGCGCGCAAGGAAATTGACCGCAATGACAAAGCTGCACGTTTCCACCACCATCAATGACGAGCCGGCGGAGTTCTTGTGCGAGCCCGGTGACACAATGCTCGACGCGCTGCGCGGGCCGCTCGGCCTGACCGGCTCAAAGGAAGGCTGCGCGTCCGGCGATTGCGGCGCATGCAGCATCATGCTGGACGATCGCCTGGTCTGTTCCTGCCTGATGCTCGCAGCCGAGGCCGAAGGCCATGAGCTGCGCACCATCGAAGGCATGGCGCTGGGCGAGAAGCTGCACCCGCTGCAGCAGAAGTTTCTGGAAATGGCGGCGCTGCAGTGCGGCATCTGCACCTCGGGCATGCTGGTCGCCTCCGATGCCCTGCTGCAGAAGAACCCGCGGCCGAGCGAGGAAGAGGTCCGGTTCTGGCTTGCAGGCAATCTCTGCCGGTGCACCGGTTACGACAAGATCGTACGTGCGGTCCTGGAGACCGCCGCTGATACAAGGGAGGCAGCGCAATGAACGTCGTCACCAACAACAAGTGGATCGGCGAGCGCACGATTCGCCCGGACGGCGCCGACAAGGTCACCGGACGGGCGGCCTTTGCGGCGGACACCACCATGCCCGGCATGATCTGGGGCAAGGTTCTCCGCAGCCCACATCCGCACGCGCGCATACGGTCGATCGACACCTCCAAGGCCGAGGCGCTGCCCGGCGTGAAAGCGGTGGTCACCGCGCGGGATGTTGTGGACTTCCCCATCGACAAGTCGGTCATGCTCGGCATCCAGGACATGCGCTGGATGTGCCGCAACGTGATGG
This sequence comes from Bradyrhizobium sp., assembly GCF_036009065.1. Taxonomy (GTDB): domain Bacteria; phylum Pseudomonadota; class Alphaproteobacteria; order Rhizobiales; family Xanthobacteraceae; genus Bradyrhizobium. Next base: position 8,560 of record NZ_DASYMN010000160.1, read on the forward strand.
CGCGCGAGAAGGCGCTGTTCCCGGGCCACCCCGTTGCGGCCGTGGCCGCCACTACCGAGGCGATTGCGGCAAAAGCCTGCGAGCTGATCGAAGTGGATTACGAAGTGCTGCCGTGGTCGATCGAGATCGAGGACGCAATCAAGCCCGATGCGCCGATCCTGCACGAGTTCCTGAAGTTCGAGGGCAAGCCGTCCAACATCGCAGGCCGCATCGAGGTCAAGAAGGGCGACATCGCGCAAGGTTTTGCTGCGGCCGAAATCGTTGTCGAGCGCAGCTTCACCACCCGTCCGGTGCATCAGGGCTATATCGAGCCGCACGCCTGCCTGGTCAGTGTCGGCGCCGACAATAAGACCACGATCTGGAGCTCAAGCCAGGGCCAGTTCATGGTGCGCGCCATGACGGCGCACTTGACGGGCATTTCGCAGAGCGACATTCGCGCCATTCCGGCGGAAATCGGCGGCGGCTTCGGCGGCAAGACCATCGTCTATCTCGAGCCGCTGGCGACGCTTCTGGCGAAGAAATCCGGCCGTCCGGTGAAGATGGTCATGACCCGCGAAGAGGTGATGCGGGCGACCGGGCCGACATCCGGCTCAAAGAGCACGGTCAAGATCGGCGCCACCAGAGACGGCAGGATCGTCGCCGCACAAGGCACCTTCTATCTGCAGGCCGGCGCGCTGCCGGGCTCGCCGATCCGCGGCGCCGTCGGGTGCAGCTTTTCGTGCTACGACATCCCGCACGTTCTCTCAGTGGGCTTCGACGTCCTCTCCAACCGCTCCAAGGTGGCGGCCTATCGCGCGCCGGGCGCGCCGATCGGCGCCTACGCCGTGGAGTGCGTGCTCGATGAACTGGCCGAAGCGCTCAAGATCGATCCGCTGGAGCTGCGGCTGAAGAATGCCGCCAAGCAAGGCACCAAGGCCGCGCATGGTCCGGTGTTTCCGCGCATCGGCTACATCGAGACGCTCGAGGCCGCGAAGGCGCATCCGCACTACCAGGCGCCGCTCGCTAAATTGCAAGGCAAACTGCAGGGCCGCGGCGTGGCTTCCGGTTTCTGGTTCAACGCCGGCGGCGAATCCAGCGCGCAGGTCAATATCACCGAGGATGGCAATGTCGCCGTCACCACAGGCCATCCGGATATCGGCGGCTCGCGCGCCGCGATCGCCAATATCTGCGCCGAGCTGCTCGGCATCGACTACCGGCGCGTGTCCGTGCTGATCGGCGACACCGCGACCATCGGCTTCTCCAACCTGACCGGCGGCAGCCGCGTGCTGTTCGCCTCCGCGATGGTGGTGACGCAATCGGCTGAAAAGGTCATCACCACCTTGCGCGAGCGCGCTGCAAAAATCTGGGAGATCGATCCCGAGGCGGTCAAATGGGAAAACGGCGCCGCGCATCCGGCCAGCCCCAACGCCGGCCAGTTCGAACCGCTCACGCTTGCCGAGCTTGCGGAAAAGGCCCCGCAGATGGGCGGGCCGATCGGCGCCGGGGTGCAGCTCAACACCGAAGGCGCCGAGGGCGGCTTCGGCACCCACATCTGCGACGTGGAGGTTGATGTCGAGCTCGGGATTGCGCGCGTGGTCCGTTACACGGCGGTGCAGGACGTCGGGCGCGCCATCCATCCGGGTTATGTCGAGGGCCAGATGCAGGGCGGCGTCGCGCAGGGCATCGGCTGGGCGCTGAACGAGGAATACATCTACACCCGGGACGGCAAGGTCGATAACCCGGGCTTCCTCGACTATCGCATGCCGGTCTGCTCGGACCTGCCGATGCTCGACACAGTGATGGTCGAAGTGCCGAACCCGAAGCATCCGCAAGGCGTCAAGGGCGTCGGCGAAGTGCCGCTCGTACCGGTGATGGCCGCCGTCGCCAACGCCATCCACAACGCGCTCGGAAAACGCTTCTACAGCCTGCCGATGTCACCGCCGAAGGTGCTGGAGGCGCTTGAACCGACGTAATGCTGTCCGCAGCCGTAACAGCTTTGTGCGCGATGACTTTAAGTCGAATCGCCATGACGTTCCGGTCACCTCTCCCCGGAGGGGAGAGGTGACACGAGCCGATTCTACTTAAACTCAAGACGCCCTAAGCGACCCAGGTCACCTTGCGCGGCGTGGAGCCGCTGGCGGTCAGGCAGGACGTCTACATCAGCGTCGAGCCGCAGCATGTTGTGGTCCTAGGCGCATAACGGATACGGCCGCGGATGGGCTGGCGAATCCAGCTTTGGCCGATTAGCTTGACCTTCCTCGAAAACGTGTTGCAGTCGCCGCTGGCGATTAGCCATAATAGTGAGAGAACCTATGCCCGCCAGAGCCACGCATTCGCGCCGCACGATGCTGGGGATACTGGCCACGGCCTTTGTCCCAGCAAGGCAAAGCCTGGCCCAGTCGCAGCAAACAATTCGGCTCAACGTTCCGTTCACGGCGGGCACAGGGCCCGATCTGCTCGCACGTATCCTCGGTGAGGAATTGCGGCAGCGCTGGAATCAACCGGTGATCGTCGAGAACAAGCCGGGTGCCAGTGGCAACATCGGTACGCAGGCAGCTGCGCGCGCGGCTCCCGATGGCCAGACGCTTCTGGTGACCGTCAATACCTTCGTGATGAATGCGAGCCTTTACCGCTCGATCCCCTACGATCCGGAGGCGAGCTTCGTGCCGATCGTGGAGATCGCGACCGGAGTTCTTGCGCTTGTCGTGCACCCTTCGCTTAATGTCAGCACTTTCGCAGAACTGCTCGCGCTTGCGCGCAGCAAGCCGGGCGAGATCAACTATGCTTCCCCCGGCCGGGGAACGCCGCAACATCTCGCCATGGAGCTGTTGAAGCTGACGGCGCAGATCAATCTGACTCACATTCCTTATGCGGGCTCGGCCGGCGCCGTGAAAGACCTCGCGGGCGGACACGTTTCGGCGATGATCCTGCCGATCCATACCTCGCTTCCTCTCGCGGAATCGGGAAACATCCGTATTCTGGCCGTCGGCAGCCAGGCGCGGGCGCATCAGGCGGCGCAGGTGCCGACGCTGGCCGAACTTGGCGTAACCGATTTCGACGTCGATCTGTGGTATGCCGCCCTTGCTCCGGCCGGTACGCCGAAGGACATCGTTGACCGCTACAATACGGTGTTCAACGAGATCCTGGCGCAGCCAGGCATTCGCGCAGCGCTCGACAAGCAGGGCCTGGTCGCGCAAGGCGGCCCGCCCGACCGACTGGCAGCGCTGATCGCCAAGGATCGCCTGCGCTGGGCAAAAGTCGTCAAGGATGCCGACATCAGCGCGGAATAGCTGGAGCGAGACGACCACTGCAACATCGTAGCCTGCATGAGCGAAGCGACATTCGGGTGCCGCCAACCCGCATATCGCTACGCTCATGCGGGCTACGCGGCGCGCGCGGATCGGCAGTACAGATGCCGCCTACGGGCCGGGGATTTTTACGACGCTGATCTCGATGGCCGAAAAATAGGCCGCAAGATCCTCTATGTCCGCGTCCGACAAGGATGGAGCGACCACCGACATCGCGTCGTTCTTTCGAGCGCCGGATTTGTATGCTTGCAGTTGAGCTACGATATACGGCTCGGTCTGGCCGGCAATGTTCGGCGCGTCTGGAACCTTTGATAGACCGTCGAGCCCGTGACATGCCTGGCACATCAGCGCCTTCGCCCGGCCGGCTTTTACGTCACCGGCACTGCACACGCTGCCACTGGCTACGAGAAGGCAAACAGACGCGAACAGGCAGGCGACCAGCCGTGCCGCCTTGGGATACGCAGAGATCACCTTCGCCCTCACGAACCGTGTGCCACCGAAAGCATGATGGCCCCCCGCGTCAGGGGGCCATCAAATCAGAACAAGATATCACTTGCCATCGTACCAGATGCGATAAAGCGCTCCGACCAGATCGTCCGAAACCAGCAGCGAACCATCCGCCAATTGCGCCACATCGACGGGACGGCCAAGGTAATAGCCATTGTCGTTCCAGCCTTCGGCGAACGGCTCGGATTTTCCGGCGACATGGCCGTCATCCTTGAGGAACGTCACCATCACCCGGGCGCCGACCGGCGTAGTTCTGTTCCACGAACCATGCTGCGTGGAAAAAATGGCGCCCTGATATTTCTTCGGAAACATGTTGCCGGTGTAGAAGATCAGGCCGAGGTCGGCTGCGTGTGCGGCCTGCTCCACTTCGGGGAAAACCGCATTGGCCGGCGGCGTATCGTTCTTGTACTCGTTGGTGCGGATCTTGCCGCCGCCATACCAGGGGAAACCGAAATCCTGACCGCTGCTGGTGATACGGTTCAACTCGCCGGGTGGCTGCTCGTCGCCCATGCCGTCGACCTGGTTATCGTTGGTCCAGAGCGACTTGTCCTTCGGATGGAAATCCATGCCGACCGGATTGCGCAAGCCGACCGCGTAGACCTCGCGGTTCTTGCCGTCGCGATCCATGCGGATGATCCCGCCGATGCCGAGCTTGCGGTAGAGATCGTTTTTTTCCTTTGTCGGCACGTTGTAGGGCTGGCCCAGCTGGATATAGAGCTTGTTGTCCGGGCCGACCCTGCAGACCCGCGCGGTGTGATTGTAGCTCTCCTCGGATTTCGGAATCAGCTCACCTTCCGCTACGACGACGCCGGCAACCACATCCGGACTTTCATAGAAAAATTCGGCCGCCGGATATTCCAGAACACGGTTCTGCTCGGCGATATAGAGGAAGCCGTCCTTCGAGAAGCATCCGCCATTGGGAATCTTCTTCGGCAAGGTAGGCGCGAACTCCTTGACCTCGTCGCCGACGCCGCCGCGGGCGCGGTCGGTCACCACCCAGACTTTCGACTTGCGCGTGCCGACAAATGTCGCGACACCCTGCGGGCCGACTGCGATATGACGGGCGTCCGGCACCAGTGCGTAGAGCGAGATTTTGAAGCCCGGCGGCAGCTTGACCTTGGCGAGGTTCTGTTTGACCTGCTCGGCCTTCGCCCCGGTTTGCGGGATTTCCGGCCAATCGGCCGTACTGCCCGTCGGACGCATGGCGCCCAATGTCTCGAGCGCGGTGGGCGCCGGCGCTGCCGGCTGGGCGAACGTCGGCTGCGTGAACGCCGGCCAAGCGGCCAGCGTCAACATCGCCACCGTTGCTTTCGAATAAAGCTTCATGAATGCCTCCCTGCGATGCCCCGAATTCTAACAGGCGAACGCCCGCTGCCGGGGAATTCCGTTATCAATGCGCCGGTCCGGACAATTGTCAAATGCCGGCTCTAAGTGAACGTGGCCCGAGGCCACAACATCAGCGTGGCGTTAATCCGGCGTGTCGTTAGAGTATTGTGCATGGTGTTGGAGGCACGGCGATGCAATTGCGGGTCTTTGGACGCACGGGGATGCAACTCTCGGTGCTGGGTTTTGGCTGCGGCGCGGTGGGCGGACTCATGGTACGCGGCGATGCTGCCGACCAGGAGCGCACGATCGCGCGGGCGATCGCCGCTGGCGTCAACTACTTCGACACCGCAGTGCAGTACGGCAATGGCGAATCGGAAGAGAACCTTGGCCGCGTGTTGCAAAGGCTGAAACCGGCTGACGTGGTCGTCGGCACCAAGGTGCGAGTGCCGCCCGGCGAGGCCATTGCCGACGCCGTAACAATGTCGCTCGAAGGTAGTCTGGCGCGGCTGCGTCTTGACCAGGTCGACATCTTTCACCTGCACAATCCGATTACCGAAACAGAAGGTGGATCGGCGCTGAGCGTCCGGCAGGTGCTGGACGAGGTGGTGCCGGCGTTCGAGCGCCTGCGGCAACAGGGGAAGATTCGTTTCCTTGGGATTACGGCGCTCGGCGACACCGCCGCACTGCATCAGGTGATTGATGCAAAGGCCTTCGACAGCGCACAGGCTGTCTACAACATGCTCAATCCATCTGCCGCCGAAGAATTGCCGGCGAACTATCCGGCACAGGATTATGGACGATTGTTCGATCACACCGAGGGCGCCGGCGTTGGCGTCGTGGGAATCCGCGTGCTTGCCGGCGGCGCGCTTTCGGGCTCGACCGAACGTCACCCGATTGCGGGTCCGGCGCCCGAGCCGATTGGCTCGGCAATGCGCTATGACGCCGATGTCGATCGCGCACGCCGTCTGCTCCCGCTGGTAAAGGAGGGGTTCGCCAGCACCTTGACCGAAGCCGCCACGCGGTTTGCGCTGTCTCATCCCGCGATGGGCACGATCCTGGTCGGCATGGCAACGCCGCAACAGTTCGAGGACGCGCTCGCCGCGGTCCAAAAAGGCCCACTACCGCGAGCCGCGCTCGACCGGCTGTCAGCATTGCGGCAGGGATTCTCCGGCGAAGTACGATAATCGCTCGCCGCAGGAGATGGTGCGGGCGCCTAGGCTGCGGGCCGGCGTTTTCGCCCGACCAGCACACTGACGATGAGCAGATTGAGAATGTTGGCGCCGATGCCGGCGGCGAACGCGGGCGCATAATATCCGAGATGGTCGTAGAGCAGGCCGGCAATCCAGCCGCCGGCGGCCATGCCTCCCGCGGTGAACAGCAACAGCGTCGGGATTCTCCAGGAGGCTTCCGACGCCGGAAACAGTTCACGCACCGCCAGGACATAAGCCGGGATGATGCCGGAAAAGCCGAGCCCGAAAGCGGCAGCCACCGTGAACAGGCCGGCTTCATTCTGTGTCAGCAGAAGGGCCGTCATCGATGCGGCCTGCCAGGCTGATCCGATCAGTACGGTGGTGAGACCGCCGATACGATCGGAGATCACGCCCCAGATTTGCCGGCTCAGGAACGCGGTGCCGAGCAGTACCGACAACATCAGGGCGCCCATCGACCGGCTGATACCGAGATCGCTGCAAAACGCGACCAGATGCGCCTGCGGCATCGCCATGGGAATGCAACACAGCACGGCGGCGCCGCACATCAGCGCGAACACCGCATTGGGCGGCCAGCCGAGGATCCGCGCCTTGCTTACATCCGCTCCGGACACCGCCGCCGGATGAATCACTTCGGGTGCCGCGCGAAAATAAATTGCGGCAAGCGGCGCGACGACAACTATCTCGGCGAGAGCATACCACAGCATCGCCTGCCGCCATCCGAAATTGGCGATCGCTTGCTCGAATACCGGTGGCCACACCGCGCCGGCGAGATAGGTGCCGCTCGAGATCAGCGCCAGCGCCGAACCGCGCCGGCGGTCGAACCAGCGGCTGACATAAATGTACAAGGGCGCATTGATGCCGCCGATCCCGATCAAGCCGATAAATAGTCCGTGGCCGATCCACAGCGGCCAAGGTGGCCCGAAGGCCGAAATTGAGAGGCCAAGGCCGATCATCAACGAACCGAAGATCACCGTCCAGCGCGTGCCGACCCGATCGGCGATCTGTGACATGATGATACCGCCGATGCCGGAGCCGAGCCAGGCCAGCGCGCTGGCGAGTGCTGGAACGGAACGCGACCCGCCCACTTCGCTGGCGATGTCCTTGAGCGCTACCGCGGTGATCCAGGCTGCGCCGAACGACATCCCAAGGATGAAGAGTGCTACCCAGGCGACAGCCCAAGAGGCCTTGGTCTCAACGGAAGCTGAGGGGAATTGCAGCATTGGGAGCGGAATCCGGTTAGCGGATCCTTTTACAGGCCGCACAGGATTTCACCACCCATGTCCACATGGGGTCTGCTCCACGCGCCGCATGCCGTTCAGCCCGTCAGCGACCGCGTCGTAGGCTCGGTGTTCACCGCATCGGGGCGCGTTACTTCGCTTCGCTTGCCTTGATGCCCGAGCTTTCAACGAGCTTTGCGACCCGGAGCATATCAGCGGCGAACAAGCGCGCGTGCGCTTCAGGCGTCAACTCATTGTCAGGAAATGGCAAGGTTCCGAGCTGCTTCAGCTTCTCCAGCAGGACTGGGTCGGACAAAGCCTTGCGGAGCGCCGAATTCAGCGCGCCTATGGTCTCCGTGGGCGTGCCCTTCGCCACGTAGAGCCCATGCCACATCGAGTAGCTGACCTCGGGCATGCCGAGCTCGGCGGTGGTCGGCACGTCCTTCAACTGTTCAAGCCGTTCTGACGACGTAATGGCTATGCCGTGAAGCGTTCCGGCCTGAATCTGCGGCAGCGCGTTGGTCACCTGATCCCATAAGAGATCAATCTGCCCTGCCAGGAGATCGCCGATCGCCGGAGCTGATCCGCGATAAGCCACGATGGTCGGCTTGAAACCGAGCACATTGCCCATCATGACGGCGCACAGGTGACTGTTTGTCCCGATACCACCATGTGCAAAATTCGCCTTGTCGCCTTTCGCCTTGATCCAGTCCACAAAATCCTTCGGCCCCGCGCCGGGAATCGACTTGCGGCCGATCAGGACCATTGGCGCGTTGTTGACAAGGCCGACCGTCTCAAACGCAGTGTTCGTATCATACCGCAGATTGGTGAACAGGCTGGGTGCTGCGAGCAGCGCGACGTGATTGATCAGGACTGTGGACCCGTCGGGCGCCGATCGGGCAACACGATCATTAGCCAGCGTGCTGCCGCCTCCGACCACGTTCTCGATGATAACGGTCTGGCCGAGTGTGCGCGACATTTGCTCGCCAATCAGACGTGCGACCGTATCGGTGCCGCCGCCGGCCGCAAAAGGAACGACCAACGTAACGTTCTTCGCGCTCGACTGTGCGTGGGCCGGCATCGAAAGCGCGGACATCAACAGACCAAAGCCCGCGAGGGCGCATCTACAACAAAACCGATTGACCACGATCGCGTCCCTCCAGGCTTATTCTTTTGTTGCCCTACATTCGCGCCGACGTGCGGTCATTGGCAAGACCAATCCGCGACGGCCAGGCTGGCGGAGGGAGTGGAACTGGGATCGAACCTTCTCTACCTGAAAAACAGGCACGATCAGCTATCGGAAGTTGTTCTAACGATTAGATCGGCCGGCAGGAACTCCGCAGGGAACAGTCGATCAACCGAACCAAGGTGAAAGAGTATGTACTTCAAAAGAAAGGGCGAACAGCAAACCATGCTCGGCCGAGTCGAACGACTTCAACCGTCTTTGAGGGCTCTCAACTATAAGATAAAGGTGTGATCAACGCCGTATGCTCCCGGATCGTGCCAAGTAACTTTATGGTTGGATGAATCGTTGCGCCAGAACAAGTTTGACGTTCCGTCGCGGTTGAAGTCTCCGACCCCTACCACCTTGTAATCACCCCAGAGCCGCCAAGTCATACCCAGTCTGAACACCGTTGTGCATCCTCCCAGAGAACGTCGGACATGCCATCCCCGTTGTGAAAGTCGCCAATGCAACGACCTTATGATCGACGCCTACGAACCCTTCCCTCTTACTTCGCTTGTTGGGGCTGTCCTGGCGCCACCGGTAAAATCGGTGCGGGCATCGTGGGTGCCCGCGTCCGCTTCGTTTGAGCAACTGTAGATTCAATCAAAGGTAAGGAACAGCTGAGCGAACCGATAGTGTTCGGGCCATATTGAACGTAGCCGGACGAAGTCGGTGGCGAGTGCGACGCCGCGATTGGAAGATAAATGTAGCAGATCGTTCCGTCCGCGGGATCGCGCCAGCGCTGAATGATCGTATCCTGCAACGGCCCGGCGTACTGCCGTTCAAGCTGCATACGCGGCAATTTCGCCCATTCGCCGGATGGCTGGAATTGCTGAGGCGCGGGCGCAGGTGTCGCAGCCGGTGGGGGCGCCGCCACGGGTGCCGCCGGCTGCTGCCCTTGCGCATGGGCCAGATGCTGACAAGTGACCACGAGGGCCGTGGCGAGCGCGATGCAACGGAATAGGACGTTCCAACCGAGATACGGAAGTCCATGCATGAAAGATTTCATCGCGATTCTACAAGAATACGGCTTCGGCTGCCAAGCTCGCGGCAATCGCCACCAGCCTCGCACTGACGAAATGCTCGACTTGTCTCCCTCACCATTCCACAGCAGCGCCGACACGTCCTACATGTTGCGTTCCGCCCCCGTTGCCATAAGCGGCACTGACGTAGACCGGGATCGGTGCCCATTTCAAACGGTGCGCGACCGCAATGCCAACTCCACTTTGACCTTCATAGGCACTTCCATTGATAGCTAGCGTTGTTTTACCTGGTGCGGAGGGGGTCGCAACATTTGCGAGTGCCGCTGTAGCCGCGATTCCTCGGCGAGATTCGCTTAGATTACCGCTGATTTGGCTCTGTAGTCCATTGATCTGCCCTTGGAAGCCGCTGGCGATTGACGATATCTGACCCACATTGACCGCGTCCGTTGGGTTGATGCCAGCGGCGACATTGGTGATACGCCGCTCATTGCCGGCGGCGCCGACGGAGACCGTATTTGCAGCCGATGTCACTGAGCCCGACCCGATCGCCGCCGCGTTGACGTGCGTTGCCACCGCTCCCGGACCGACCGCGGTCGAATTGGTGGCAGTGGCAACCGCGCCATCGCCGAAGGCCGCGCCGCCGTTCGACGCAGATGCGCCTGCGCCAACGGCAACTGAGCCGGTAGCGACCGCGCCGGTTCCGATGGCGATTGCGCTGACGCCCGTCGCTGCCGAGTTCAAGCCGACTGCGATCGAGCCGGTCTGGGTGGCAGACGCGGTATCGCCGATCGCGACCGACGAGGTGCCGCTCGCGGTGGAGCCGACACCGCCAGCCAAGCTACGCGCTCCGCTTGCCGTGCTGCTGAATCCAGAGGCCGTTGCAAATTCCGCACTGGCGAGTGCGTTGAAACCCGTCGCCAGACTGAGGTTTGCGTTCGCGATGCTCCCTGCGCCGAGGGCCGTGCTGTTGGGTCCGCTGGCCACGCTCTGCGCCCCATAGGCAGAACTGGCGTTGCCGGTAGCCTGGCTCTCCGACCCGGTTGCGATGCTGACAATGCCGCTTGCGAGGCTGAGCCGACCGATGGCGGAGCTGTTCGTTCCGCTCGCGGTGCTATCGACGCCGACCGCAGTGCTTCGGTTGCCAGTCGCCTTTGCACCGAAGGTGGAGATGCCATCGCCGCCTCCGATCGCTGTTGCGTTCGCGCCATCCGCAAGGCTGTTCGCGCCGATCGCGGTGCTGAAGCTTTTGGTAGCCTGCGCGGTATCGCCGAAGGCCGTGCTGCTGACGCCGCTCGCTAAACTGGCGACGCCAAGGGCCGAGCTGCGAGAGTTCATCGCTCCCGCGCTGCGGCCAACCGCCGTGCTGTTGACGCCGGTCGCAAAACTGGCGGCGCCGATAGCCGTGGCACTGTTGGCGGTTGCCTGCGCGTTATTGGCGCCCACCGCCGTGCTGTTTATGCCGCTTGCTAACCCGAACATGCCGACGGCTAAGGAAGTAGTTCCGCTGGCGGTCATACCAAGCCCGACCGCGACGCTAGAATTGCCGCTTGCCTCGGTGAAGGCGCCGAGCGCCTGGCTGTTGTTTCCGATTGCCGCGGCCCCCGCCCCAAACGCTGAGGACTGCAACATTGTCGCTTGGGCGAGAACGCCGACTGCGGTCGCCTCTGATCCACTGGCAACGCTTCCAGCACCAACTGCCGTGGCTAGGTCTTGAAAGGCTTGAGCCACATTACCCACGGCAACGGCTGAGCTGCCACTCGCCGTGCTGCCGTCGCCTGCGGCGATGCTCGAACTGCCACTCGCAGTGCTCAAAAACCCATAAGCTGCGCTGTTCGTGCCGCTCGCGGTGGTGCCGGGGCCGATAGCGGAAGCATTGTCTTTGGTCGCGCGGCTGCCATTTCCCACCGCCACACTAGACGTTCCCGTTGCCAGCGCCGGGGCGACGGAGGCGCAAGGCTCCGGAAAACAAAAGGCGCCGAAACTCCCGCCACCGACGGCTACTGAAAATACGCCGGACGCTTGGCTGCCATTGCCCAAGGCGGAGCTGCTAACGCCACTCGCCAGACTGCCGACACCGACTGCGGTACTGCCGCTCTTGTTGGCAATGGCGACCGCGCCCACCGCAGTTGCATTCTCTGCGCTTGCAGAGCTGGCGATACCGAAAGCGGATCCAAACTTTCCGCCGGCGTTAGCGGCCGTCCCTACCGCCGTGGCAAAATCTCCGTTTGTGCGGGCACCACTGAGCGCTCCAGGGACAAAAATAGGGCCGCGCCCTGTCGAAAAAACGGTACTTGTTACCCCGTCCGTGCCGCCGATCGCGGTGGAAAGCTTTCCGGCTGCGTTCGAGCCGGCGCCGACCGCGATCGCGGCGCTTCCCCCACTGCTCGCGCCTGTGGTTTCCCCAGCGATGCACGAGCCCGCCTGACAATTGCCGGCGCCGAGCGCAACCGAGAAATTGCCGTTGGCAATCGTATTGCCTCCGATAGCCGACGCGAAACCGCCCGAAGCCGTTGCGCCGAAAAACGCGCCGCCCACTGCGGTAGCGCTGATGCCGCTAGCAACCGAATTACTACCGATCGCCGTGGACTCATTCTGCGATGCAACGGCATGCCAACCGAGTGCTGAACTAGTACCTCCTGTGGCTTGAGTATGTGAGCCTACCGCCGTCGACAGAACGCCGCTGGCGTTGGCTACGTCACCGAAAGCGGCACTGAATGCTCCAGTACTCTGGCTGAACGCACCGACCGCCGTGCTTCGACCGAGGCTCGTTGCAATACTGCTGGTTCCCACTGCTACGGAATAGTCCGAGCCAGCTACGGGCGCGGTTACTGGTGACAAGGCGCCGGTGAATGGATCGGCCACAACGATAAAGCCTACCGTACCCATGCCCACTGCGACAGAACTGGCGCCTGTCGATGTGGCGCCAAAGCCGACCGCAAGTGAACCTGCGCCTGGCGCGGCGGCTTCGCAATTTGCGGTGGTCAGGAGGTCAGTATTCGGAATGTTGCCGGAGTTGCATCCTGCGATGGCAGGGGCACTCGCAAGGCTCGCAAGAATGGCTGCCCCGGACAGCAGCGTATTGCGGCACTGATACAGAATGTTTGTCATGTGATTGCCCCCTGCCGTTGCGAAGACGAGCCCGTAAGCCTGCGCACCTGGTAGCAAAGCGTATCGAGCAATCACCCCAGCGTATGTGGCGATACGGCAACAAGTCGAAAAAATGGAAGGCGACCCGGGGTTTCCGGGTTTCCTAAGGCCGCCCATTTGGTCTGATCGAACTTGGAATTCGAATAAGAGGTCGCCGCTCGGCCTCACCAATACCGAACGATTGCAAGCTGGGACCGCTTGCACTGCGGATCGTGGCTGTCGAACTCTCCAAACCGGAAAGGCTTCCGCACGCACTTTGCATGCCGTAGGCTTCCCCCGAATCGCAGCAGCGGGGTTACGATGGGAGATCAAACTCACCTTTTTGTGGTTCACCTTGCCAAGGTGATCGAGTTCTCCGGCGTAGCTATAATTGTCGGCGGCATCATCTTGGCTGCGATCAACTTCGTTCGTGACGGCGCGCGTTTGCGAGACTGGGTGTTGGCCTATGAGCAATTTCGGTCCAATCTCGGTCGTGCCATTCTGCTGGGTCTTGAGTTGCTGGTGGGGGCAGACATAATTTCGACGATCACGTCTCCTCTTACCCCTGAGAGTGTTGCCCTTTTGGCCGGTATCATCTTCATCCGAACGTTCCTTAGCTTCGCTCTTGAAACAGAAATTGAAGGTTGCTGGCCTTGGCAACGATCGTCAAAACGAGATCGGATTACGGGGGGAGAGATAGAGCTGAAAGGAAATAAATGACTGGCGAACCCAGTATCCAGCGTTCGAACAGAGGTTACTTTATTTTTGCTGGTGGCTGCGCCCTCGCTGCAATCGTGCTCGTTGCACTTCTGATACATGGCCAGCTGCAAGGCCCCGCGTGCCCGATATCGAACGTAAGGTCAGAGCCGCTGAATGAGGTAGCTGAGCAGAGCACGGGGGTGTTCGATTTTATCTCTGATGCCCCAGAGGGCCGACCGCGGTATTGGCCCTGTACCGATCTTCGGAAAACGTAGAGGCGCAATCTTCGATTACCAAGGCGGACGTCGCGGGCGCTACGGAGGGCCGCTCCCTCCAATTGAACCTAACCCCACGAGGATGAAGCTTCCGCCATCGGCCCGGACAGGGACTGCACATCTCCTGCTATCGACGGACCGCCCGGACAACCTTCGGCCCCTTCAATCGCGCTTTCCTGTCACACACTTGACGGCTCTATCGCGTAATTCTGCGAACCAGAGCCACAGCTTTGCGAACCAGGTGATGGTCAGCAGCTTTGGCTTAACTACTCTGAACAGCCGCTCTACGAACAAGATGCTGACGGCATAAGCGCCCACCAGGAT
>NZ_DASYMN010000161.1:0-1658 GCF_036009065.1 Bradyrhizobium sp.
TGACGAACCACGACACCATGCCGGGATTGGCGCCGCAGGTCGAGACCGCGGTCGGGCCGCCCGGGCTCTTGTGTTTTGCCGCAAGCAGCGTCTCGCGCAATGCATAATTGGTGCGCGCCTCGGGGCCGATGTTCCTGTCGAAATAAAAGCCGGCCCACGGCTCGACCACGGTGTCGATATATAAAGCGCCGATCTCGCGGCACAGCGTCATGATGTCGACCGAGGAGGTATCGACCGACAGGTTGACGCAAAACCCCTGGCCGCCGCCTTCGGTCAATAGCGGCACCAGCATCTCGCGATAATTGTCCTTCGTCACCGCTTCCTTGATGAAACGCACGCCATGCTTGTTCGCGATCGCGCCGTCGTCATGCGGATCGATGATGACGAAGCGCGATTTGTCATACGCAAAGTGCCGTTCCATCAGCGGCAGCGTGCCTTTTCCGATCGAGCCAAAGCCGATCATCACAATGGGTCCGGAGATTTTTGCGTGGATTTGCGAGGCGGGGGGCATGCGGGAGGACTCCGGGAATAAACGTGCAACAGGCGAACGCGCAGCCCGCCGCGGGGTTCAAGACTATCGCTGCAGCTAAATCAAGCCGCTCGTGCGGCGTGTCCGCGCCGTTTCGGCTGTACGCTCCTCATTGCCGGGCTTGACCCGGCAATCATCAAAACCGTCATTCCGGGGCGCGCGTCTTCCGCGCGAACCCGGAATCTACCGTGTTGAGTGTCAAGTGGCGATGGCACCTTTCCAGGGTTGGGCTGATCTGAGTACGGCATTGGCGAAGACAACGAGACGTCGAAGCACGGCGATGAGGGCGACTTTGGGCGGTTTACCTTTGGCGACGAGACGTTCGTAAAAGGGGCGGAGCACAGGATTGTGCCTGCTGGCGGTAACAGCGGCCATGTAGAGGATGCTGCGCACGCCAGCTCGCCCGCCGTGTATTCGGGCCGGAGCGGTCATGGTGCCGCTCTTGCGGACGAAGGGAGCCACCCCGATCAGCGCTGCGGCCGCCTTGTTATCGATCCGGCCGAGTTCGGGAACGGAGGCAAGCAGGGCGAGCGTCGACTTCACGCCGATGCCCTTGATGGTTTTGAGCAAGCGCTGATCGCGCTGTAGATCGAGGCGCTGGCGAACCAGCGCCAGCATCATCTGATGGACCTGCTTGTCTTCGGCTCTCAGCGTCTCAAGATGGGTGGCGATCGCCTGACGAAGCGCGGTCATCCGTACCGTACCGAGCCTGCAGGTCTCGGCATGAATCATGTGTTTGAGCTGATCGCGCCGGCTTGCGAGTTCAGAAAGCTCTTCGCGGACCGCATCTTCCGGCAACTCGACATAACCGGCCTTGCGACCACGTATCTCGTCAGGCGCGGCGGCATAGGCTGCAAGCAACCGGGCATCCGAGCTGTCGGACTTGGCTTTGACGCCCACCATCTGCCGATAAGCATTAAAGCGCGTGGTATGGATGATCTCGACCGGAAGCTGCGCCTGGCGTAACGCCTTCACCAGCGGCTTCTCGTAGCCGCCGGTCGGCTCAACCACGATGCGCGTCAGTTCAGGCCCGGTCCGTAACCGCTGAACCAACGTGGCAATGGCATCGGGTCGATTTGCGTAATGGGCGCTACCGCCCCGATGCCATGCCACGTCCAGGCCCGCGCCG
>NZ_DASYMN010000162.1:0-27760 GCF_036009065.1 Bradyrhizobium sp.
AAAGACCGCCGGTATCCCGCCTCAGATTCTTCCACTTGGTCACACAGGAAGCACTGATCTGAAGCTCCTCGGCGATCGAGCGAACCGTCTCGCCAGCGTCAGCACGCGCCAGAGCGCGTTCGCGAATATCTTCCGAATAGGTTCGCGTCATCCATGCTGGCCCCCTGTTCCCAGCATGAAGTTTGAATCAGAAATCCGCTCCAATTGGAATCCCGATTCTGGTAAAAAACAACATGCTCTAGAACAGTCGGATCGCCCCGACGCTCAGTTCACCTCTCCCCGCCGGGGAGAGGTGAGAAGGAGCCGCTTCAACCTGCATTCATCAACCTCTAGCCCGGCAAGAACATCGCGAACGGCTCCTCGGTGGTGCGCCGCAGGTGCTGGCGATACGCGGCGTAATTGGCATCGGCAACCGAAATCCGTCCGAACGTCGGACCTGCGATCGCCTTGATCGGCAACAACGCGATGGGCGCCGCGATCGGCGTCAGTTGCGAGCCGCGTCCCGCAAGCAGCGTCGTGATGATGCCGTACATTTCGCCGCTGATGGTCGGCCGCGAGACGGTGATCAGGCGATGCTGTCCGTGGCGGTTGGTGACGAGATAGATGTGGCCCGACTGGTTCGGTACCGCGACCTCGCCGAACTGGGTATAGGCCGCGTCCTGCCGTTCCGACTCGCGAAAGGCGAGGCACGGCGCCGCGGCATCCCATAGAATTTCGGTGCGATAGGCGTAGATCGCGTCCTTGTCGCCGAACGAAGGCCGCATGGTCAGATAGTCGCCTTCGAGCCACGACACCGAACGCCGCGAATAGGCGCCGAGGCCGTCAACCGCGATATCGCCATTGGTCGATGGTGCTGCGGCCGGCACATCCTCTCCCTTGCGCAAGGAGACGCCGAGCGCCTGTTCGAGCCGCACCATGGTCGCGAGCGTGAAGGCGCGGCGGCCGCCGAGCACCTTCTCCAATGTCGAGAGGCTGAGTCTCGCCTGCTCGGCCAAATGCTGCCGCGAGATGCGGCGGCGTGCGATTTCCTCGCGAATGGTCGTTGCCACGTGCCGGCTTTGCTCGGCGGAAAGCTGCTCGTCCCGCGTCGGCATCCTCACCCCACTTTCCGAATCCGCGCCAGTCTAGCAGACGCACAATTCAGCACAAAACCGCACAAATCCGGTTCTGCGGGGCGCGCAGCAACGGCCGGCGGCTGAACAATGCCGATCATTGTGCTCGCGGAAAGGCACCGCGCTCCGCACTGTTGCGGGCAATGAAACCGCCCTCGGGAGCCAGCGAAATGACCATATGCCAAGGTGTTGAGAACGTCGGCGGATCGCGCCTGCCGCGGTTCGCGAGGCTGCTGTTGTTCGTCCTCGTGCAAGGCGTCGCCGTACTGCTGGTTGGATTTGCGGCATTGTTCTTGAGTTTCGAGCCGGTGTGGTCGGCGGAAGGCCTGGCCGCAACTTTTGCCAGACAAAGCGAGGTGCGCTCCGGCTCCCTGCTGCTGAAGATCGATGGCGACGGCACTGCCGACGCGACGCGGCTGGGCATCGATGTCGATCTCACCATATCGGGGCCGACGGTCCGCGCCCGCGTCACGCAGATTTTCCGGAATCCGACGCAGAACTGGGTGGAGGCGACCTACGTCTATCCGCTGCCCGAAGGCGGCGGGGTCGATACCCTGAAGATGGTGATCGGCGACCGCGTCGTGATCGGCAAGATCAAGGAACGGCAGCAGGCCCGCATCATCTACGAACAGGCCAGGCAGAACGGGCAGAAGGCGGCACTGACCGAGCAGCAGCGGCCGAACATGTTCACCAACGCGGTCGCCAATATCGGTCCCGGCGAAACGGTGCTGGTGCAGATCGAATATCAGGAGCCGGTGCGCCAGTCGGGCGACGAATTTTCGCTCCGCGTGCCGATGGTGGTCGGCCCGCGCTACAATCAGGCGCCGGTGGTGCAGAGCGTCTATTTTCGCCCGGGCGGCGGCGGATGGGGCGCGACCTCAACCGACCCGGTGCCGGATCGCGACCGCATCTCGCCGCCGGTGCTCGATCCGGCGCAAAACGGCCCCGTAAACCCGACGCAGATCACCGTGCGCCTGCAGGCCGGTTTCCCGCTCGGCGAGGTCAGGAGTCACCATCATCAGGTGAAGGTCGAAAGCCCGGACAGCGATACCCGCGTCATCAAGCTCGCGGACGGCCCGGTGCCTGCGAACGGCGATTTCGAGCTGAGCTGGAAAGCCGCGGCCGAAAAAGCGCCGTCGGTCGGGCTGTTCCGCGAGCATGTCGGCGAAGCCGACTATCTGTTGGCGTTCGTCACGCCGCCCTCGATCGAGCAGGCCGAGCAGCAGCCAATGCCGCGCGAGGTGATCTTCGTGATCGACAATTCCGGTTCGATGGGCGGCACCTCGATCGTGCAGGCAAAGGCGAGCCTCGGTTACGCGCTTGGCCGCCTGCAGCCCAATGACCGCTTCAACGTGATCCGCTTCGATCACACCATGGACGTGCTGTTCCCGTCATCGGCGCCTGCCGACGCCGAACACATCGCCAGCGCCAAATCGTTCGTCGATGCGCTGCGCGCCGCCGGCGGCACCGAGATGGTGCCGGCGATGCGCGCGGCACTGACCGATACGGCGGCCGGCGACGCCAACACCGTACGTCAGGTGGTGTTCCTGACCGACGGCGCGATCGGCAACGAGCAGCAACTGTTCGATACCATCACCACGATGCGCGGCCGCTCGCGGGTGTTCATGGTCGGCATCGGCTCGGCGCCGAACACTTTTCTGATGACCCGCGCCGCCGAACTCGGGCGCGGCAGCTTCACCCACATCGGCTCGGTCGAGCAGGTCGAGGAGCGCATGCGCGGCCTGTTCGGCAAACTGGAAAAACCCGTGGTGACCGGCCTCTCGGCAAAATTCTCCGATGTCCAAGCGGACATGACGCCGGCGGCGATCCCGGATCTTTATCGCGGCGAGCCGCTGGTTCTGGCGGCGCGGCTCGACAGGCTGGCAGGCTCGGTCGAAATCAAGGGCCGCATCGGCGACCGGCCGTGGGTGGTGACGCTGCCGCTTGCGGGCGCCGCCGAGGGCAAGGGCCTGTCCAAGCTCTGGGCGCGGCGCATGATCACCGATGCGGAGGTTGCCCGCACCTTGCGGAAGATCACGCCGGCGGACGCCGACAATGCGATCCTGAGACTGGCGCTGGACCATCAGCTCGTGACCCGGCTGACCGGCCTCGTCGCGGTCGACAAGACGCCGAGCCGTCCCGACGGCGAACCGCTCAAACTCACCGAACTGCCGCTCAATTTGCCAGCGGGCTGGGAGTTTGCAAAAGTGTTCGGCGAGCGCCAGCGGCCGCTGCCGTCGCCCGCGACGCCGCAGCTACAACCAGGCGAGCGGCGGGCCGACACCGATCAGACGCGGATTCAGGTCGCGGAAGCAAAGCCCACGCTCCCTGCCCTTGCCCCCGCGCCCAGCACCGTCATGCTGCCGCAGACAGCGACCGATTCCGAGCTGAAGATGATCGCCGGTTCGATCCTGCTAACGCTCAGCCTGATCCTGTTCGTGTTCAACCGGCGTCGGAGCTTCGCCCACTGACGCCGGATGAAAGGAGGAGTGCGCCCCAACCTCCTCCGCACCGCGCGCGCGGCCTCCCCGTCCACCCAGGGCCGCGCGCGCAACTCTCTCGAGAAGCAATTATATGACTCGCTTCGTTGCAGCTTTGGTATTCGTGCTCGCCGGTCTCGTGTTGTTCGGCCAGGGCGCTTACATCCACGCCAAGGCGCTGCTCGCGCAGGTGCTGCTGCAGCGCGCCTTCGCCGCGACCATTGCCGGCGGCCACTACGTAAAACCCTGGTCATGGGCGGATACCTGGCCGATCGCGCGGATCGAGGTGAAGCGGCTCCATGCCAGCGCCATCGTGCTGGCCGGAAGCAGCGGCCAGGCGCTGGCCTTCGGTCCGGGTCACGTCGAGCTGACACCCGATGCCGGCGAGCGCGGCGTGGCGGTCTATTCCGCGCATCGAGATACGCATTTCCGTTTTCTCAGGGATGTCGCGATCGGCGACGAGATCGCGGTCACGCGCAGCGACGGCAGGACGTTCCGCTATCGCGCGGACGCAAGCTCCGTGGTGCGTTTCGACGCCTCGGGCATCGACCCGCTGGCCGATCGATACGAACTGGTGCTGTCGACCTGCTGGCCATTCAATGCCGCGATGCCAGGCCCGATGCGCTATCTCCTGCACGCCACGCTGATCGAGGATGTTCCGGCATAGCCGATGAACATCCGCCCCGAAGTTCGTGGAGACCGGTCACCGCTCTCGTCCTAGCCCGGAATGAACGCGGTGCCGGTCGCATCGGTGATCATGTGCACCGGCGCGCCGTAGAGCGCTTCCAGCCGCTCGCGCGTCAAGATCTGTTGCACCGGACCCTCGGCGATGCGCTCTCCGCCGCGCAGCAGATAGGCGCGGTCGGCGGCGCGCAGCGCATGATTGGGATCGTGGGTGGTGAAGAGCACGCCGAGGCCGGAGCTTGCCAGCGCGCGGATCTCGCGCATGACCTTGCCCTGATTGCCGAAGTCGAGATTGGCGGTCGGCTCGTCCAGCACGATGAATTGCGGCTCCTGCGCCAGCGCGCGCGCCAGCAGCACCAGTTGCCGCTCGCCGCCCGAGATCATGGTGTAGGGGCGCTCCGCAAGCTCAGCGATTCCGAGCCGATCGAGCATAGTGGCGGCAACCTCGCGGTCCTTCGTCGTCGGCCGGGCGAACAGGTCGCCATGCGCGGTGCGACCCATCAGCACCACTGCTTCCACTGAAAATGCAAAGGTTGCGACGTGGGTCTGCGGCACATAGGCGATCAGCCGCGCCCGTTCCCGGATTGACCGCGACGACAGTGCGGCGCCGTCGAGCCGGACCTCGCCCGCTTTCGGCGCCAGCAGCCCGAGCAGCGTCTTGAGCAGCGTGGTCTTGCCGCCGCCATTGGGTCCCAGCAGCGCCAGCACCTCGCCCTTCTCCAGTTTGACATCGAGGCCGGCGCCGACAACACGGTCCTGATAGCCGATGGTGAGCCGATGTCCTTCGAGGATCATGACCAGTTCTTTTGCACGCTGGCGAGCAGCCAGATAAAGAACGGCGTGCCGATCAGCGCGGTCAGAATACCGAGCGGGATTTCGACTTGCGCCATGGTGCGCGCCAGCGTGTCGATCAGCAGCAGGTAGCCGCCGCCCAGGATCGCAGATGCCGGCAACAGCCGCGCAAAATCCGGGCCGACCAGCGACCTTGCCAGATGCGGCACCACCAGCCCGACCCAGCCGATGATCCCTGCGGTTGCAACGCTCGCGGATGTCACCAGCGTTGCCGCCGCGACGATGGCGATGCGCAGCGGCCCGGTGGCGACGCCGAGCGCGCGTGCCTCCTCCTCCGGCAGCGACATCACATTCATCCGCCAGCGCAATGCGACCAGCACGGCGGCGCCGATCGCGACGGGGCCGAACAGCGGAGCCAAGTCCGAGACCCCGGTCGCGGACAGGCTGCCCAGCAGCCAGAACGTCATCGCGGGAAGCTGGTTGTACGGATCGGCCAGGTACTTTACGAGGCCAACGCCAGCGCCGAACAGCGACCCGACCACGACGCCGGTCAATACCAGCACCAGGATCGGATCGCGCGAACGCGCCGACGCGCCGATCACATAGACGACCCCGACGGCGATCAGGCCGCCGAGAAAGGCGACGGCCTGGACCGCGAACACGCTGAGCGAAAGATAGATGCCGACGACGGCGCCAAGCGCCGCGCCCGACGATGCTCCCAAAATGTCGGGAGAGACCAGCGGATTGCGAAACAGTCCCTGAAACGCGGTCCCGGCGACCGCGAGCGCGGCGCCGACCAGCATCGCCGCGATCACGCGCGGCCCGCGCACCTGCCAGATCACGCTTTCGACCGCCGGCGACACGTCGGCACGGTGACCGGCAAGCTTCGCAGTGAGAACGCTCATGAGATCGCCGAGCGACACCGGATAGCGGCCGACGATCAAGGCCAGCATGAGTCCCGCGATCAGGATCGCGATCGCGATCGAAAATCCGGGCACGGCGGATCGGGCATTCCTCATCCGGTGAAGGCTATCAATCCCTGCCCGCAAGTACATGGGCGATTTTTGCCGACGGCGAATGCCGGCTGGACGATTTGTCGTCGGACCGGCTTAAAGCTTGCAATTACTCCAGCACTTCACAAACGCCGAGTAGTGTTGCGTCCGGTCGGTGATCAACCGGGAATTTTTCGCCGAACATCGGAAGACCGCTGCGCGATTGTTCTTTCGTGGCCTCGTCCTGGATGACGTCCCAGTGCTCCGTGAGCACCCCATCCTCGATACGCACGATGTCAGCGGCGACCCAGCCCGCCGGCAGGCCGAAACCGCTGAATCGCCCATGGAGAACGACGAAGTCACCAGTCGCCGCCGCAATGTGGTTCTCGTAGCGCAGCGTCGCGGGCAAGGTCTTGACCAAGACAAAGAGTCCGTCGCGGCCGGGCGGAATATGTGCGCTGTGCTGGATCTAACGCGGAGACCAGAAGCGCTCGGCGGAAGCGTAGTCGCGCTTGTTGAAAAGGGTGTCAAAGGCGTTGAGGACACTTTGAACGCGGCTGTCTTCGCTGAACTTGATCATGACGGTGCTCCCTTGTCATGGCTTGCCAGTATCGGAAGATACTGCGCCGTGACATCGATGACGGTCTTCGGAAGTTGCATTCTCCGCACCTTAATCGAACGACGTGCTCGCCAGTTTCCCGGAAACATCCCAAAGCCTGGCGGCCGCTGCCGCATCTCGCGCCTGCGGCATGATCAGCGCGCGCGCCGGTGCTCCTCGCAGTTCGTCAAATCCTCCCGGTCCGTAATAGGCGCCCGGCCTTGCCTCCGGGCTCGTTGCCGCAAACAGGATCGGTCGGGCACCGTCCGCCGCGGAATGACCGAACAATGGAGCCGCGAAATCGGTCGCAAGAGAAAGAAGACCGCCCGGACCTCTGGCGAACAGGTTGGTTCTGGCAAATCCGGGATGGGCCGCGTTACTGGTCAGGTTCCAGCCTGCCGCGTCACTCCGCCGTTGCAGTTCAAGCGCGAACATCAACGTTGCGAGCTTCGATTGCCCATATGCTTTCCATGGCGAGTACACCCGTGCGCCCTGCAGATCATCGAAATCGATGAACCCGGTGCGGTGCGCCAGGCTGCTGACGCTGACGACCCTCGGTCCGCTTGCCCGGCGCAACAGCGGCATCAGCCGCGCCGTGAGAGCGAAATGACCCAAGTGGTTTGTTCCAAACTGCATCTCAAAGCCATCCGCCGTGGTTTGCCGGCGTGGCAGCGCCATGACTCCCGCATTGTTTATCAGGAGATCAAGGGACTGCCGGGTGCGCATCCACTGCGCAAAGTCGGCGACCGAGGCAAGGCTGGCCAAATCGAGATGTTGGTAGGTTACCTTCGCGCCGGCCACCTCGCGGCTGATCTTCTCGATTGCCGTTTGCCCTTTCCGATCGTCGCGGCCGGTCAGAATGACCTCCGAACCGGCCTTGGCCAGGGCCAGGGCCAGGGCCGTCTCGTAACCGAGACCGCCCGTAGCCCCCGTGACAACAGCCGTTCTCCCGAGTTGCGAGGGGATTCCAGTCTGTGTCGAACCAGCCATGAAAGAACCTGCTCAAGAGATCAAGTCACTTCGCAAGCGCGGCGTTACTGCCGGACCAGCGGGATCTGCAGATTGGTCGGGCGATTCTGCTCCGTATCAAAGCCGCGGCCGTCAATATTGCGCGCGCCCCAGAATAGCAGCTCGCCTCTGAGGTAGACGAGGTCGTATTCCATGAAGTTGGCCCCTTCCTTGAGACCGAAGGGAGCAAAGCTCTTGCCGAATATCTTCTGCGGCGCGTTGACCGTCCAGGGACCATATCCAGCCGACGCGACCCTGTTGAGCACATCGGCAAATCCCTGGGCGAGGGGAGTGACCTCGTAGCTCTCATCGGCCACGAAGTCGACCTTCTGCGCGCCCGGAGCGATCGGATGCGGGCCCTGCCACAGCATGTGTCCGCCGATCTTGATCCGCGCGAGCGGCACGGCACCGTAAGGGTCGGCTGAGTTGACGATCTCCAGTTCGAACCGGTCGGATGGCAGGTATTTGAAGGCGCGCTTCAGATAGAACGGCTTGAGCGAGCCGTCGGCATTCTTGCTGGCGCTCGGCCGCAATTCTGGAGCGATGCTTTCCCAGTTTCCGAGCATCGCCCGTTTGATTTTCGCTACGTCTGCTTCCACGCCGCTTGCTCCCGGTTGATTGCCGGGGGACTGCGCCGCGGCGTCGCCAAATCCTGTCATCACCAGAAGGAACAACAGCGACGTTCTGAGGCCTTTAAACATGCGCATGCTCCAGTGGGCTCAACGCGCGAGCCGAGTTGGACGGATCGAGGCCGCGATACGACCTGCCTGTCAGGCAGACCCCGCCCACGTTGCTTTTTGCTTATAGAACCCGCTGGTCGGCCTGAAAAAGACTTTGTAGGCTGGGCCCATGCCTGCCAGACATGGGAGTTTTGGGATGGAGCTTCGGCATCTCCGCTACTTCATCGCCGTCGCTGATGCGGGTAGCTTGACGGTCGCCGCCGAGCAAAAGCTCCACACTTCCCAGCCATCTCTCAGCCGGCAAATCCGGGATCTCGAACGGGAAGTCGGCGTTCAACTGATGGATCGTGGCGCTCACGGTGTTGAGTTGACGCCGGCCGGAAAGGCTTTTCTGGACCATGCACGCATGGCGCTGCTTCAAGCGGAAGCAGCCAAGGAAGCAGCGCGGCGCGCAGCTCAACCGGCGAGACCTATATTCGCGCTTGGCTTTATGTCGGGGGCCGAAATCGGCTTGTTGCCTGAGGTGAACCGCGTCCTTCGAGACGAGTTTCCCGGCATCGAAATCCGCCTGTCGAGTGATTACTCTCCCGTGCTCGCCAAAGCCCTGATGAGGCGCAAGCTTGATGCGGCCTTCATGCGACGGGAAGAGCATATGGGAGATCTGGGCTTCAGGCGCGTACGTACGGACCCGTTGGTTTTTGTTTTTCCGAGCGACCACCGCTTGGCATCGCAAGCGGCCGTCGCGCCGCAAGAGGTCGGCAACGAGACTTTCTATCTTCCGTCCAAGGCCGCCCCTGCGGTGCGCCGCGTCGTCCTGGAGTATTTCAACCGAGCCGGCATCGATCTCAAGCCGGAACATGAAGTGCACAATGTCGTCCATGCAATATCAATGATCACATCGACGCGCGCGGTCATGATGTTGCCGGCTTACACAAAACGTTATCTGCCGGGGTCAATAACCACCCGTCCGGTGAAGGGGGAAGTGCCCACGCTCGACCTGATCATCGCTTACCATAAGGCGAACAACTCACCGATCTTGAAGCTGCTGCTCTCCAGAGTCGGCAAGCTGGCTGAAGCGCCTTGCTAGGGAAGGCAGCCGCGCGTCCGGCAAGCAGCATCTGGAAGAGTACCTCAACGTCAAGGCGGTCTGGATCAGGACGGGCAGGCATCGCGGAGGGACGGAAGCGAGTTTAGCCCGGATTGCCGGGCGGCTATCAATCCCTGCCCGCAATTACATGTTCGATTTGATCAGATGTCGGCGTCACATGATAGAAACGGGTATAAAAATCCTGCGTCAGCGCTCGCAGGTCTTCCGGAAAACGTTCCGGATAAAGGATTTTGGCGAGCCACCATAGCCCGATCAGGCGGTTCACGGATGGCGGAAATCCACCCAGCCGAACGGCATTTTTGGCGACAGATGCACCCGGTTGTCGCGCACCGCCTTGACGGACGCCCAGGAGGGGTCGTTTCGCACCGTGGCTGCGAATTCCTGGTCGATGGTGATGACGACATCGGGATTCCAGACCAGGATCTGCTCGATCGAAACATTGGCGAGACCGCCTTGTGTTCCCCTGCGACATTGCGGGCGATCAACTCGATGGTCTCGACATTGATCGCGCCGCCGAGCCCGGTCGCAAGCCTCTCGGCCCCCGCGCATAATAGACCTTCGGCCGCTCGTTGGCTGCGACCGGCTCGATGCGTCCGGTAATGGTCTTGAGCGTATCCTCGGTAGTGCGCGCGAGCTTCTCCGCATCCCCAGGCCGGCCGATCAGCGCGCCGAGCGTGCGGTAGGCGCCGGCGATCCCGGCGAAGCGGCCATCCAGCAACGCGTAGGGAATGCCGGTCTGCTGCTGCACGCGATCCGCCAGCGAGACGAAGGTGGCGCTGGTCGAGCCGACGTCGAGAATGAGATCGGGTTTTAACGCCAGCACCGTTTCCAGGTTCGCGGTGTTGCCGCGTCCGGTGATGCGCCCGACTTCCGGCCGGGTGCAGATCTCCGGCAGCATGTAGACGCACTCTTCGCTCCGGTTGGCGCGCGGCCAGCCGATCAGCAGTTCCGGCGCCACGGTGTAAAGCAGGATCGCGGCGGGCGGTCCGGCGGGAAACACGCGCGCCACCCTTGCGGGAACCGGCACGCTACGCCCCGCGGCATCCTTTTCGGTCTGCGCGCATGCGCGGCGCGGCGCGATCAGCGCCGCCGAAAGACCCGCGATCAAAGTGCGGCGGTCGATCAATCGACGCCCACCATCACGTCGCTCGCCTTGATCACGGCGATCGCCGGCTTGCCTTTGGCGAGCTTGAGTTCATCGACCGCCTCGTTGGTGATCGAAGCGGTCACGATAATCCCGTCGCCGATATCGATCCGGATATGCGACGTAGTGGCGCCGTTGAGGACGTCGACGATGGTGCCGTTGAGCTGGTTGCGCGCACCGAGTTTCATTGAAAATCTCCTTCTCTCATTTTCTCAGAGCCACACATTCGGCCGTCATCCTGAGGAGCCGCGCGCGCTTGCGCGGCGTCTCGAAGGATGGCCGCGGGCGTTTGTGGCCCATCCTTCGAGGCTCGCCGAAGACGGCGAGCACCTCAGGATGACGGCAGCAAGCGTAGCCCGCATGAGCGCAGCGATATGCGGGTCCGCCGCGATCAGTCCCGCTTACATCTGTCCCCGCCAATCCCACATATCGCTTCGCTCATGCGGGCTACGGTGCTCCTTTGCTATTCTGTCATATTGGGCGCCGAAAATCCGTAGGCCGCAAGGATGCGCTGTCCCTCGGTCGACAGAATGAACGGGGCGAACTGGTAGGCCCCAGGCAGAGCATCGGCCATGACGGTCAAGCCATAATCTGCGCTGACCGCCAGGGCATCGCGGGCGCCGGTGCAATAGGCCAGGAAAATGTCGGCGCGGCCTTCGGCCGGCGATCTCGTCCCTGAGCAAACCCGACGCACCGAACTTTAGCTGCACCTTGAGGGACGACGATTTCTCGAACGTCCGGCTCACTTCGGTCCCGTCCCGCGCAGCTGCCGGCCGCATGCAGGAGGACTGCGTCCGCTGCGATCACTGGCCTCACGGGCAAACCGGTGATCGTGGCAAACACCAATAGCGCGCGCATCATCGTCGGCGGCGCTATGCCAGCTTTACGTTCTTAAGCGGCAGACTGCGCATCGGCTTGCCGGTTGCCGCAAAAACTGCGTTAAGCACGGCTGGCGCAACGACGCAGATTGTCGGCTCCCCAACCCCGCCCCAGAAATCATAGGTCGGCACAATCACCGTTTCGACCTTCGGCATCTCGGCAAGACGCAAAATCTCATAACTGTCGAAGTTGAGATTGGTCATGCGCCCGTTCTCGATCGGCATTTC
Source organism: Bradyrhizobium sp. (assembly GCF_036009065.1). Classification (GTDB taxonomy): domain Bacteria; phylum Pseudomonadota; class Alphaproteobacteria; order Rhizobiales; family Xanthobacteraceae; genus Bradyrhizobium. Next base: position 11,705 of record NZ_DASYMN010000162.1, read on the forward strand.
ACCGTAGAGCGTGGCGCTGAGACCGTAGGCCACCGATCCTTCGACCTGCGCAGCGATCTGGCTGGGATTGACGGCATGGCCGCAATTCAGCGCCAGCACCATGCGATGGATCTTCAGCTTGCCCTGCGGACTCACCGAAACCTCGGCGACCGCAGCCGAATAGCTGCCGTAGCCCATGAACTGCGCGATGCCGCGATGCACGCCTGCCGGCAGCGGCTTACCCCAATCACCCTTCTCGGCCGCGGCATTGAGCACGCCGAGATGCTTGGGATACTCCTTCATGAGCGCGCGGCGAAACTCGAGCGGGTCTTTGCCTGCGGCCTTCGCCGCCTCGTCCATGAAACATTCCATATAGACGCCGTTCTGATTGGTATTGACCCCGCGCCAGGGCCCGACCGGAACATGCGTGTTGCGCATCGCATACTCGATCAGCAGATTGGGCACGCTGTAGCCAAGCTGTGCGTCGCCGGGTGTCGCCGAGTAGCCCTGCAACTGGCGCATATCCTTGCCATCGACAATGGCATTCGGATTGAGCCTTGCATTGATCGACTGGCCCGAGACGCGAACGTGCAGGCCTACAAGATTGCCTCCGGCATCAAGTCCGGCCAACAACTTGCACTGCGAGATCGGCCGGTAGAAGTCGTGCGCCTGATCCTCCTCTCTGCTCCAGATCAACTTGACCGGAACGTCGGGGAATTGCTTGGCGATCTCGACCGCCTTGTGGACATAGTCCTGCGTGCCGCCGCGCCGGCCGAAGCCGCCGCCGAGGTCATGCCGGTGCACTTCACATCTATCAAGCGGAATGCCGGAAGATTCGGACAAGGCTGCCAGCGACGCTTCCAGATTTTGCGTCGGAACCCAGGCATCGGCCTTGTCCGCCGAGAGTTTTACGGTGCAGTTCATCACCTCCATGCAGGCGTGCGCGAGGAAGGGCGTCGAGTAGATCGCATCGACCCTGGTCGCAGCTTCCCCGATCGCCTTCAGCGCGTCGCCGTTCCGCCGCTCGCCGTTGGTGGCGGTTGCGGTGAGGCCGTCCTTGAGGATCTCGGCGATCGCAGCGCTTGATTGCGAGGCGTTCGGCCCCTCGTCCCAGACCACCGGGAGCGCATCGAGCGCCTTCTTGGCCTGCCACCAGGTATCAGCGACGACCGCAACGGCGGTCTCCTTCACCCGCACCACCTTCTTCACGCCGGGCATGCCGGCGATTCTGCTCTCGTCGTAACTCTTGAGCTTGCCGCCATATACCGGGCAGTCCTTGATTGCCGCGTTGAGCATGCCCGGCAGCTTCACATCGATGGCGAAGACCTTGCTGCCGTCGAGTTTGTCGGCGGTGTCGAGCCGCTTGAGCGGCTTGCCGGCAATCTTCCAGTCCTTTGGATCCTTAAGCTTGATAGACTTGGGATCCGGCGGCGTGAGCCTGGCGGCGCTGGCCGCGACCTCACCATAACGGATTGAACGCTTGCTCGCCCCGTGGGTAATGACGCCGTCGGATACGGTCAGTTCGCCAACCGGGACATTCCATTGGTCGGCGGCAGCTCGAAGCAGCATCAAGCGAGCTGCAGCACCTCCACGCCGCACATAATCCTCCGACGTACGTATGCCGCGGCTGCCGCCCGTGCCCATTTCACCCCAGGCGCGCTTGCTCGCGAGGTTACGGCCCGGCGAGATTCCCTCGGTCGCCACCTTGTTCCAGTCGCACTCCAGTTCCTCGGCAACGAGCTGCGCAAGGCCGGTGAGCGTGCCCTGCCCCATCTCCGAGCGCGCGATGCGGATCACGCAGGTGTCGTCGGGCTGGATCGCGACCCAGATGTTGATTTCGGTCGCAGCGCCCTGTGCCTGCGCAGCATCGACGCCGAACGGCACCTTCAATCCGAGCGCCAGACCGCCGCCCGCTACGGCCGCCGAGCCGACGATGAACTTGCGGCGCGAGAGTTTTGCATTTTTTGCAAGGACCAACCTTGTCATGGCTAACCTCCCGAGGTGCTGCGGCCGGTGGTGCCCACGCCGGCGGCCAGATGAACCGCCTGACGGATGCGCTGGTAGGTGCCGCATCGGCAGATATTGGTCATCGCTTCATCGATGTCCTGGTCGGTCGGCTTGGGGTTTTTCTTCAGCAGCGCCGCGGCCGCCATGATCTGCCCGGACTGGCAATAGCCGCATTGCGGAACGTCGACCGAGGCCCACGCCCTTTGCACGGGATGCGATGAACCGATTGACAACCCTTCGACGGTGACGATCATGTCGGTGGGCTTCACGTCGCCCACGGGAATCGAACAGGATCGCTGCAGCTCGTCGTTGATGTGAACGGAGCAGGCGCCGCACTGGGCAATTCCGCAGCCGTACTTGGTGCCGGTCAGGCCGATCTGCTCGCGAATAACCCAAAGAAGGGGCGTGTCTGCCTCGACCGACACATCTCTTACCACTCCGTTGATATTCAGTTTTGCCATGAGTTTCCTCCGTCAATTCAGCAAAGTATACCTGCCTGACGGGCGTTTGCCTACAACGGCCTGTCCAGATGCCCAGCGCGGCATCACCCACGGATTGCCTGCGGCAATTTGCACTCGATCACCTTCTCGCTACGCCTGGTCAGTTTCTCGGCGACGCCGTTGAGCATCAGCTTGCCGGCCGTAGCGGAGCCGTCAACTTCGGCCGCGAACATGGCACGGCAGCGATCGAGAATCGTGTCGCCGGCACCAATAGATGAGCGAATCGTTACTCGCACCGGTCCAAATGGTAAGACACTAGCGCTCAAGCTGGACGGCAAGTATTCCACGTGCCTGCGCGACAGTCAGCGCCTTGGCTACTCTCCAGATTCCGCCAAACGCTACTGCGATGCGAGGCCGCTCAAAAAATAAGCACGAATGGATCCACCGCAAATTGTCATTTCCGACAAACTTCGTTTCCGGTGGATTGGGGGGTTGCCTCTGTACTCAAGTGTCGCCTGGTCCGGCTGCCGGTCCCCGCCGATCCTAGTCCAGCGCGCGCGACACCGCTGGTTTACCGTTCTGCCACAGCAGCGGCGAGATTTGATCGGCGACCCGTGCTGCCTCGATGCGGCCGACAATCACGTCGTGACTGCCATAGGCGAAGCTGCCGTCAAGACGGCAGAGAAGCGTCGCCTGGCCGTCAACCAGACAGGGCAGGCCATCGATATTCTCCCATTGTCCATATCGGAAACGCGCGGCGCCTTTTTCTTGGCCGCTGAAGATTGGAATGAGATTTGCCTGTCTTGCTTCCAGCAAGTTGACCGAGAACCGTTTACGAGACATCAGCGGCCCGAAAATGCTCGCGGCGCGGCTCAGGCAGGCGACGATCGCCGGTGGATCGGAGCACAGCGAGTTGACCGTCGTCGCGACCATTCCCACATAGTCGCCGTCGCCGTCGCCGACGGTGGCTATGATGGAAACGGTCGATGTCAGGCGGCGCATCGCCTTGCGAAAGTCGGTATAGATCGTGCCTGGATCGCGCGCCAAATTGGGAGCGGAGGAGGCAACGCCATTGCCGCCGGAGGCGGTCCTCTTCAGCATATCCGAAGCCGATGCATTTCGGTACCAACTGCGGACCCCTCAGTATCCATTACCCACCTGTCGTCATTTGTTGCCGAATGTAACAAACCCGATGCCGATCACATGTCATCGGTAACTATGATGCGCGCTGCGATTTCGGATGACCGCCATTGACGTGACCGCGGACTCGGTCTCTTCGCTCGGAGGGGAAAGATGGAACATTTTGTTCGCGATTGCCCGCGAGCGCCATAAGCGGCAGGGTCTTGATGCCGCGCCACGTTAGCGACTCGGCAATCTTGCCCAGCAAACGCGCGCGATCGAGCGAGGCCTGATTGATCTCGATCTCAATGGCCAGCGCCGGCACGTTTTCGACCGGCTGGGGAAAACCAAGCGGACGAATCACAAAACCCGCTTCCTGAAACCGCGACAGCCAAGACATTTCGATCACTGCCGTGACGCGAACAATCCCGACGCACAGGCAGAATTCTTGCACCGCGGCCAAGAGTTCGAAATAGGTTCGTCCGCAACGGTATTCTTTTACGACAAAAAAGCGCGACCACTCGAATATGTCGGGCGCGCTCGGTATAGGACCACGTGTCACCAGATGGGGGAAAATCTCGCTAATCATGTGCGGGCGCATGGTCGGAAACAGCCTGTGGCCGCCGACGACGCGACTGCCGTCCATAGCAAGCATGTAGATCGTATCCGCCGTATCATATGCATCGGATTCTCGTCCATCTGGATGTAGCAGCGTCCGCCAACCACGCTCCTCAACGAAAATTTTGTGACGGACGAGATGATGCTCTTCGATCGCATTCACATAGTGTCGCCTGTTCGCGGCCGTTACCACATGGATCATAACGCTCCCTCCTTTGCGCAAATTTGAGAGTGCGCCATGTGCGCCATGGCAGAATGACGCTTGCGCTCGCTGATCCAAATGGCAAAGGGTGGTAATTGACGGCCACAATAGCTACCACGGAATTTCGTGACGCCGGATAGCTTCCGCGACCGCTTGGGTCTTATTTGAAGCATTCAGCTTGCGCGCGGCCGAAGCGGCGTGCTTGTTCACCGTATCTTTGGCGATGCCGAGAATGCAACTTACTTCCCAAGCGGATTTCCCGGCCGCTGTCCAGGCGATCACTTCGCGCTCACGGGAGGTTAGTCGGCGGGCGGCCGACAGCGGAAGCGGCTCCGGGTCGCGTCGCACCTTGTTGAGGGCGTAGACCGACATCAAATGTAAACTGGCTTTTGCCAGAGGCGGCAAATCGATTTTTTCGCCGCCCATGGAAACGCACCAATCGCGCCCGAACAGACCGTGGACGGGGACACACAACCCCCGTTTCATTCCGAATGCGCTCGCGGCATTCATGATCTCGGAAGCCCGCGGCTGCTTGTCGGGATCGTAACGGGCTTCACGCCACTCGAACGGCTCGACGCTCAACCGACAAAGCCGGCCCACCGGGTCGTCCAAGATATAGTTCTCCTGCGTATAGATTCGGAACCACTCTTCCGGCCAGTGCTTCAGCAGGATCTTTTGCTCGAAGCGCTCCGTGAGATCGGGCAGTCCCGTCAGGATGGACGTGGTATATCCATAGCGTTTGAGGGCAGCATGAAACAGGTCAATGATTTCCGCTGGCTCCGATACCAACTGAATACGATCGATAAAATCGAAGGCATCGCGGCCATAGTCTAACGTCACTTTAGTCTCCACCCAACCGGTATGTTTTTTTGCTTGGCTGCTGGATTGATGCAGTGGATCCTGTGTCGGATTCGGTAGTCTAAGTCGTTCTCTCCTTAATCGATAAACCTGCCGGAATTCACGGACGCAAATCGTTACGCGAACCTGAGCGTGTCGAGAAAGTCGGTAACGTTCGATCGAGGCTGTGAAAGCTATCTCGCGATCGTCCTGCGATCGCGCTCAAGGCGTCACGGAAATGCAGCAACTGGCGACGTCGCGAGAAATAGAAGCGCGCGCACCATGCGTCGGAGAATTTGGTCATAGATGCTGTCCTTATCCGGAGACAAAAATCACCAAACAGTAAATCACCTCAGGGTAGAGTGGCCATAGTCTATTCCGGCAGCGGGCTAATCGCTAGTGCGCCCCACCCCGCCTATCGCTGCGTTGCAACCAGAGGGCGCTGCGCCGCAACCAGATCAGTCAAACATCAAAATGTGTTCGAAATATTGGCGCGGCGATGTGCAAGATGGGACAGCGAACGATGGCAAGAGTTGGGGGGTTGGCTGCCGAACCCAAATCCTCTACCTCTCGTTGAATAGTCAATTAACTACCGATAGTTGCAACGGGCATGGTCATGAGTATTCGGCGCAGCACATCAGTGGCAGAGGGAAGCCCTCCCGGAACGTCCAAAGGCGTGTGGACCGACGCAGAGGCCTACGAGCTCTATATCGGTCGTTGGGGCCGACTCGCCGCACGCAAGTTTGTCACCTGGCTGGCGCCTCCGTCCAATTTGAAGTGGCTTGATGTCGGCTGTGGAACCGGCGCGCTGGGTGAAGCGATCCTTGGAACGTCGCCCGAATCGGTCACCGCCGTGGATAGATCCGAGAGTTATCTTCAGCTGGCTGACAAGATGCTCGCCGGAACGGGCGTGAGATTCACCATCGGCGACGCGCAGGACCTGCAATTCCCGGACGGCGCGTTCGACGTCGTCGCGTCGGCTTCGATGTTGAACTTTCTTGCCGATCCATCCCTGGCGGCAAAGGAGATGTGTCGAGTGACGCGCCCGCGCGGCCAGGTGGCCGCCTACATCTGGGATTATGCTGAGGGCATGCAGTTTCTGCGCGCGATTTGGTCCGTTGCGTTTAAACTGGATCCGAATGCGATCCGCCACGACGAAGGTTATCGTTCACCAATTCGGTCGGTCGACGACATGGAGAAGTTGTTCGCGGCGTGCGGCCTTGATCAGATCGAGACCCGGAAGATTCAGATTCCTACGCGCTTTGCTGATTTCGATGCCTATTGGCAACCTTTCCTCGGCGCGCAGGGGACGGTCTCAAGCTATGTCTGCAGACTTGACGCACAGCTTCGCCAAGAACTGCGCGAGGGGGTGCGCCGTACGATTCCGACGGCCTCGGATGGGAGCATTTCGTTGACTGCGCAGGCCCTTGCGGTGAGGGGCAGGTGCCCATGACGGCAGGCCCATCGGTGTGCCGTCGGAAGTCCCCTCGGTTTTGCGCGGTGCGCGATCACGGCGCGATTCTTGTTCGATCGAGGGTTCGACGTCCTTGCACCGGAGCGAAGAGGGATCAGAGAGCACCGAAACGTGCGTCAAGCGGCCTTCGGGGCCAGCCTTATGCATGCGCGGCGTTACAGATAGCCTTGGGAGACAGCCTTGGGAGAACGCGATGAACAGAGCAGGTCTCAGCGAGTTGAACGCGACGATCACCATCACCGGAGGGGCTGATCCGCTTCCCGAGGAATTGTCGCCCTCCAAGCCGGCATCGCGGAGCGGGCAGGCGCGAGCCATTGTCGACGATGCGGACGCAATCGCGGCTGCTGAAAGGCTTGCGGCGAAGATGGCACGTGACGCCGCCGATCGCGACCGCAATCGTCGCCTGCCCTACGATGAGATGAAGTTGTTCGCGGAAGGCGGGCTCCTGGGAGCGAGCATTCCAAAGCGATGGGGAGGCCCGGAGGTGTCGATTACGACGCTGGGTACCATCATGCGGACCATTGCGGCCGCGGACCCCAACATTGCGCAGATACCGAAGAACCATTTTCTTGCGATCGACATCATGTTGCTGAACGGGGCAGACGCACAGAAGAAGGTGCTGTTCGACGAGATTCTGAACGGCGCATTGATTGGTCACGCCGCGTCCGAACGTGGCACCAAGAACGTGCTCGAGATCAAAACGCGCCTGACGAAGAACGGCGCGGGCCTGAAGCTGAACGGCGAGAAATTCTATACCACCGGAGCGCTTTACTGCGACTGGATCGCGGTCAGCGCAATCGACGACGCCGGCCGCTACGTCTTGGCTTTTGTGCCGCGCCATCAGCAGGGCGTCACGATTATCGACGATTGGTCGGGCTTCGGTCAGCGAACGACGGCAAGCGGGACCGGCAAATTCAACGACGTTCTCGTGGATCCTGAGCGCGTCGTTTCTCTTGAGGACGCTTACGTCAAGCCGACCCTGGCAGGCCCGGTGTCACAGTATCTGCATGCGTGCATCGATGCCGGGATAGCGGGGGCCGCGATCAATGAGGCAATGCAGTTCGTCAATACCAAGTCGCGTCCCTGGGCAGACAGCGGCGTCAGTCGTGCCTGCGAGGATCCTTATATCATCAGCGCCGTCGGCGATCTGAAGATTCGGCTGTTCGCCGCCGAGGCATCGCTGGAAAAAGCCGGCCGCCGTCTCGATGAGATCGCTGCGGCGGTGCCGAGCGAGGACGACGTTGCGGTGGCGTCCGTGAACGTCGCGATCGTCAAGGTGCTTACAACCGAGCTGGCTATTCTCGCCACCAACAAGATGTTCGAATTGTCCGGCGCGAGCGCTACCTTGGCGACATACAATCTCGACCGGCATTGGAGAAACGCACGCACACACACGCTGCACGATCCGGTCCGCTGGAAGTACAATGTGGTTGGCGATTTCTACCTTAACTGCGTCAATCCGAGGCGTCATAACTACGTGTAGTCAGATCTGGTGGCGTCGGCATCGCGGAGCCCACTGCAAGAAAATGCGAGAACAACATGATGCACTATCAATGCGTCGGGATTGGCGTGGGGCCGTCGAATCTAAGCTTGGCATCACTACTGCATAACCACGCAGACGTCAGCAATATTTTCATTGATAAGAAGCCGAAGTTCTCCTGGCATGATGGGATGCGATTTCCTGAAGCCAATCTCCAGGTAGCCATCTTCAAGGATCTGGTGACGCTGGCCGACCCGACCAGCAGCTTCTCGTTCATTTCTTATCTGCATTCCCAGGGAAAGATATACCACTTTCTCAACGCGCAGTTCGAAAGCGTGCCGCGCCGCGAATTCTCGAACTATTTGGAATGGGCCTGCGAAAAGAACGACAATATTCATTTCGCCGAAGAGGTGGAGCGCGTCGGGTTCAACGGCGTTTTCACCATCGAAACCACGCGCCGGCGCATCATGGCCGACAACCTCAGCGTCGGCGTCGGCATCGAGCCGAAAATACCGCCGTTTGCGCGCCACTGCACGGATGGTACCAGCTTCCACGTCGCCAATTTTATTCCGAATGCGAGTAAGTGCGACGACAAGCGTATTGTCGTCGTTGGCGGTGGACAGTCGGGAGCCGAAGCGGTGCTTGCGCTGATCTGCGAAAACCACGGTCACGCCCCTCGACAGGTTTGCTGGATTTCGTCGCGCGATAACTTTCTTCCGTTGGATAATTCGTGCTTTACCAACGACTATTTTACGCCGAGCCATTCGGATTATTTCTTTGAGCAGAGCCCCCAGAACAAGGCGAAATTTGTCCAACGCAACATTCTGGCCAGCGATGGCATCTCGGAGCGGTTGTTGCGGCAAATATATCAGCGGATTTATACTTTGCGTTTCATCGATGCGTCGCCACCCGACGTCGCGCTGATGCCTGACCGCGTCGTGGTGCAAAGCGCTCACGACGGCCTGCAGTGGAAGTTGGTCGTGGATCACCGGGCGACCGGGACAAGGGAAATCGTGAGCGCCGATATCGTGATCTGGGCGACGGGGTTTCGCCCGGCGCGGATGGACTTCCTTGCACCGATCCTGTCACGCCTTGAACGGCACAATGATGAATTTCTGATAGACGATGATTTCGCGGCCGTTTGGGATGGCCCACCGGGTCGTTGTATCTTCGTGCTCAATGCCGCGCGCAGCCAGCGCGGTCTTGCGGATCCAAACCTGAGCCTGACGGCGTGGCGAAGCCAACGGATCATTGATCGCCTTCGCGGCCTACGTAATGCCGGCATCGTTCAGATTCCCTCATTCATTACCTGGGCGGGGACATCGGCGGCGCAGGAACGCAGGGCGGTTTGAGGATGGCGGAACGAATAGCCATAATCGGAGCGGGAATTGTCGGGTGCGTGGTGGCACACCAGGTGCGCGCGGCCAATCCGTCGGCGAAAATCCTGATGATCGAACGTGACCAGGCCGGCCTCGGTGCGTCACAACGCTCGGCCGGCGTTCATTTTTCGACCGGGCGAACGGAACGGGTGCGATCGATGTCGTTGTTCAGCGAGCGCTATTATGTCTCCCTGATGACGTGCAATCCGGCGGTTCCGATCTATCCGCTGAGTTTATACGCGGTGTCCTCTCATGCCGCCGCGCCGGCGCTACGCGAGTTCTTCGTGGCCCCCGGGAAGCTGGAAAGCACGGCGACGGACCGGCATTGGGTAATCCCCCTGCCCAAGGAATGCTCTGTGTGGTCGGTCCCTGGATGTCACCATGCCGACGTCGGCGCGCTTGCTCGCATGTTGGCCCGCGAATTGCGCGATCAGGTGACGCTGCTTGAGGGCGTTGCGGTGGAGACGGTTGCCGAAAGATCCGATGGTGTCGACTTGACGCTGACGACGGGAGAGATGGTCAGTGCGGAAAAGGTGATTCTGGTGCCGGGCCCATGGGTGAATGCGGATGGCTGGCGCGAACTGACCGAACCGCTGGGCGTGCGTGTGAAAAAAGTTGTGGCGCTGCATTTCGATCATCCGATCGAAGATACGGATGCCGCGATCTTGTTCCCGGAAGAAGATGCATTCATCGTGCCGCTGCGCGATCGCGGCCATTGGCTCTACAGCTATACGTGCGCGGAGTGGGATGTATCTCCCGACGGGTTGCGATCGGGGCTGAGCGACCGGAACCTCAAGGATGGGTGCGATGTACTTTGTCGCTACGCACCTGAACTCGCCCGTTCGCTGCGGTCCGGGCGGGTGTTTTGCGATGCCTACAGTCCGACGCGCGAGCCCCTGATCACGAAGGTTGGCAAATCAGGCAACGTCATCTTCGTCGGCGCGGCCAACGGATCCGGGTATCGCTTGGCGCCCGGCATCGCAGCCGAGGCCGTCAGTCTTTTGAACTAGCTCTCGATGCGAAGGAGCCACTGTCATGCGGATCGTGTCGACGGAGAAGATGAAGTTTTCACCGGCTTTCGGCATCGATATGGCCGCCATCGACACCTTCGTCGGTGGTGACCTGGCGGCTGGCTTCGGCCGCGTCGCGCCGGGTCAGGAAACGACGCCTCACCAGCACGACGAGGTCGAGGCATTTGTCATCCTGCGCGGTCAAGGTGAGATCGTGGTCGACAATGTCCCGCATTCGGCGAGGCCGGGCGTCGTTGCCGTGTTCGAACCGTTCGAGACACACGTCTTGCGGAACTGCGGCGAAGTGGAACTGCTGTTCCTGGATCTCTACCGCCGCGACGCCGCGCAGGCGGCGCGGGCGGCAAAGGAAACCGGCGCTCAACGCTTCGCGGATCGTCCGGTCTTTGTGTTTTCCACGCCGCCGACTCCGAATGGCGACTTGCATCTGGGGCATCTGTCGGGTCCCTACCTTGCAGCAGACGTCTTCGTGCGGTTTCAGCGATTGAACGGCGTCGAATCGTATCATTTGACCGGAAGTGACGACTTCCAGAGCTATGTCGTCGGACGGGCTCGCCAGGAAGGCAAGAAGCCGGGCGAAGTCGCCGCACATTACGCCGCTGAAATTCGCGCGACTCTGGAACTGATCGATATCCCGATCGATCAGTTCACCATCACCGGTACGGACCGTAACTATCCTGCCGGCCTGCGAGATTTTTTCTCCCGCGTCATCGCATCCGGAGCGGTTGTTAAACGCCGCGGCGATGCGCTGTTCGACGGCGAAAATGGCGCCTATCTCTATGAAGTCGATGTCGGCGGGAAATGTCCGACATGCGGATCCCCGACAAACGGCAATATTTGCGAAGAATGTGGTGAACCTAACTCATGCGTTGAACTCCTCGATCCAAAATCGAAACTTTCGGATACGTCGTTGCGGCGTGGAACGATCGAGCGCTATTCGCTGCCGCTTCACCGGTTTAAGGACGTCGTGCAGGATCACCACAGGCGTGGAAAAGTGTCGCCGCGATTGCAGGATCTCGCCGCCCGGGTATTTGCAAAGGGCGAAATCGACTTGCCCATGACCCATCCATCCCGTTGGGGTGTACGTCCGGCCGAAGATCCGGAAGGCGAGCAGGTGATATGGGTGTGGCCGGAAATGGCTTACGGCTTCCTTCATGGTATCGCGGAGCTCGGTCACCGGCTCGGTCGCGATTGGGCCGCCGATCAACCGCAAGACGATTGGAAGATCGTTCATTTCTTCGGCTACGATAATAGTTTTTATCATACGGTCCTGTATCCCATTCTCTACGAACTGGCTTTTCCGAACTGGCAGAATGACATCGAATATAACGTCAACGAGTTCTACCTTCTGGACGGACAGAAGTTCTCCACCAGCCGAAGGCATGCGATCTGGGGCAAAGACATTCTTACGCCGCAGACGGTCGACGCCGTACGCTATTATCTGGCGCTCACGCGAGGTGAGATCGAGCGAACCAATTTCGAGTTCGAGGCCTTCCAGCGCACGGTCTCCGAAGTTTTGATCGGCAAGTGGCAAGCATGGCTTGCCGACCTCGGGACGCGCGTGGCGACAGCTTTCGGCGGGTTGGCGCCGGATGCCGGCATCTGGTCACCCGGACAGAGCGCCTTTCTCGGTCGATTACAGGCGCGTCTCGACGCGATATCGGTGCACTACGGCGCCGACGGGTTTTCATTGAATGGTGTCGTTCGCGAAATGAACGGGCTTGTCGAAGATACGCTCAGATTCGTCGCCGCCAACCGGTTGTTGGCAGTCGACGCGGCTGCGCATGACGAATGGCGGACCGCCGTTGCGCTGGAGTTGGCGTCTGCGCAGTTTCTTGTGCAATGCGCGAGACCAGTCATGCCGCGGTTCAGCGAACGTCTTGCCGAGGCATTAGGAGGCTCTGTCGAGACGGTCTGGCCGACTAACGTCAAGCTCGTTCCGGCAGGCACGGCGATCAATTTGATGAGCGTGAAGTTCTTTTCGGTTCCCGAGTTGGTTGAACCGTCGAGAACGGCGCGGCCACGCCGGCTGGAATCCACGTTCTAAACCATCTGTCGAGGAGAGTGCCAGCATGACCGGTCGGCCTTTAAAGAGCGTCGTCAACAGCTCCGGGGGAACGGATGACGTCGGATACGCCTTCATTCTTCAACGCCTTGACGGCATGCTTCGCCGGATCTTGAAAATCGGTCACGGCGTGTCGGTCGCCGCATGTCCGCTGTCGGAACTCGGGCTGAGTTCAATGGGCGCCATCACCTTGCAGTATCAGCTTGAGAAGGAGCTGGGAGCCAATCTAACGATCGGCGATCTCCTCGAGGCGAAGAGCATCGACGATCTGGCCGTGACGGTTTTATCCCGTCTGCCGAGCCAGACTGAGGCTGGTGGACCGACGAATTGCAAAAGTGGGGTACTGATATGAGCCTTCATGAAGTACTCAACGCGGTTTCACGTCGTGGTCTCACTCTGCGTCTGGATGGCACGGACTTACGGCTGGAGGGGCCTCAATCGCAGATCGATTCAACCTTGGTTGCGTCCATTCGAGCGGTCAAGACCGAAATCGTTGCCCATCTGGCCGGCCTGCGGCCGGAGCGGCCTGCCACCGATGCGCCGCGTTTAGCATCAACGCCCATGCAACAGAGTTATTTCTACGGTCGACTCGATCACTTCGCGCTTGGGAACGTAGCGTCCCACGTCTATCATGAAATCGAGGGCAGCTTCGCTGCCGACAGGTTGCAGCGGGCGCTTGCGAAAGTCGTCGAACGGCACGGCGCGCTTCGGACGATCTTTCACGACGACGCGACGCAGACGGAATTGAACGCAATATCGCTGCCGCGGATCGCAATCAGCGATATGCGGACGGCTCAAGCTGCGTCAGCCGGCGGAGATGCCGCGCGCCTTGCGGTGCGCGCCGCGATGTCCCGCCAGATACTGCCTGCCGACCGGGCGCCGCTGATCGACGTGCGGCTGACGATTCTGTCGGACACCAACATGATCCTTCATGTCAGCCATGATGGCCTGATCATGGACGGCATCAGTTCTTTCCTGTTCTTTCGCGACTGGTGGCGCTTCTATCAGGAACCGGACCGACCGGTGGTGCCGCTCGAGGTTTCGTTTCGCAACTATGTCGAGGCTTTGGCGACGCGGGCCGGAACGCATGAGGCGAACCGCGCTCGCGTCTATTGGATGGGTCGTCTCGACAAGATTGCCGCACATCCGCAATTGCCGCGCAGGATTGATCCGGCCAGGATAGAATTTCCTGTTTTCGTCCGTCGTACGTTAGAGCTCGACGCGCCGCGATGGTCCCTGCTCAAGAGCCATTGCATGAGCGTAGGGTTGACCCCCACGGCGATGCTGGTGGCGGCCTATGCCGAGATTCTATCGCTATGGGGCGCGGGCGATCGTTTCACGCTCAACATGACCGTTGCCAACCGGTTGCAGATCCATCCCGATATCGATCAGATGATCGGCAATTTCACCGATTGTCTTTTGCTATCGGTGGAGATCGACCCGCGGGCGGGCTTTAGACAGCGGGCGCTGGATCTGCAGACCCGGCTGCGCGAGGCGATCGACCACCGGCAGTTTTCCGGCATCGAGGTGATGCGCGCGCTCGGACGGCGGGACGGGTCTGCGCAGGCCGCGCCCATGCCCTTTACGTTCAATAGCACGATCGGGGCGGTGGAGGATGGATCCTCGATCGCACTGTTCGGGCGGGAGACATTTGCGGTCAGTCAAACCCCGCAGGTTTGGTTGAACATCTTCCTGCTGGAGCGGGACGGCGCGCTTGTGGTGGAGACCGACGCCGTCGATGAGGTGTTCCCCGAAGGCCTGGTATCGGATCTGATGTCGGCCTATGGACGGTTGGTAGCAATCCTGGCGAACGAGCCGGCAAAATGGGAAGAATCACCTCAAGGTCTGCTCCCCGTCGATCAAGTGAAGCGGCGCCGCGAGGCAAATCAAACGGATGCCGCCGTTCCGCCCGGCCAGGCCTATAGTGGGTTTCTCGAACAGGTCTCCCGCGCCCCCGAGGCCTTGGCCATTGTAACGGCGGTGCGCCGGATCACCTATGGCGAACTGGCCGCTGCCGCTGCGGCGGTTGCGCGCTGGCTTCGGCATCAGGGAGTGAAACGTAACGATCTCGTGGGCGTCGTGATGCCCAAGGGGTGGGAGGAGATCGTCGCTATTCTTGGCACTCTGATGGCGCGGGGCGCTTATCTCCCAGTCGACTCGAATCTGCCGGGCAAGCGGATCGATCAGCTTTTGCATGATGGTTGGGTGCAATACATCGTTACGCGAAGCGATGTGCCGGCGACGATCGGTGCCGGGATTTCTCGTCTCGTCATCGACGAGGCGTTTCTGCAGCTCGATCCGCATATCGAGGGTCTTGATTACGTTCTGCCCGAGGCCGATCAGACCGATCTGGCCTACGTCATCTACACCTCTGGTTCCACCGGCATTCCAAAGGGGGTCATGATCAGCCATCACAGCGTGGTCAATATGGTCGCCGACATCACGCGGCGTTTCGGAATCGGCCCCGAAGACCGGCTTTTTGCGATCAGTAAGACTAGTTTTGATCTGTCGGTGTTCGATATCTTTGGGGCGCTGTCGAACGGCGCGGCGCTGGTCATTCCGGATGGCGATGCCGAGACCGACCCTGCGAAATGGCTCGCGCAGGCAAGCCTGTCCGGCGTCACCATTTGGAACTCGGTACCGGCACTTGTCGCTGCGCTTCTCGACCAGGCCACCATGGTCGGCCAGCCGTTGCCGCCGCAGTTGCGGCTTATCATGATGAGCGGTGATCGAATTCCGGTTTCGCTACCAAGCCGGCTGATGTCGCTCAAGGCGGATCTGCGGGTTGTCGCTCTCGGTGGCCCGACCGAGACGACCGTATGGAATATCCTTTACCCGATCGATCGCGTTGATCCGGCTTGGGTCAACATTCCCTATGGGAAACCCAACGCGAACAATCGCTACTACGTTCTGGATGCCTTCTTGCGCGAATGCCCCGACCATGTGCCGGGTGAACTCCATGCGGCGGGGGCCGGGCTTGCCCAAGGCTATTGGTCCGATCCGGAATTGACCTCGACTAGCTTCGTTCGTCACGCGCAGCTCGACGAGCGGCTCTACCGCACCGGTGATGTGGGACGCTATCTTTCCGATGGAAATATCGAAATCCTCGGGCGCGCGGATTTCCAGATCAAGCTGAACGGCTACCGGATCGAGCCCGGAGAGATCGAGACCCTGCTGAATCGTGATCCGGCCATCGCGGAGTCCGCGGTCGTTCGGCGGACCACCGAACAGGGACCGCATCTGGTGGCCTTTGTGGTCCGCGCCGGGGCAGGTTCCTTGAACGCCGAACTGGAAGGTCAACTTCGAAGACAACTGGCCGCGGCGCTTCCGGACTACATGGTTCCTCGCCGGTTCGTCTGGCTTGCGCAATTGCCGCTTACGGCCAACGGCAAGGTCGATCGCAGGCGGCTGCAGGACGAGGTGGAGGA
>NZ_DASYMN010000163.1:0-12356 GCF_036009065.1 Bradyrhizobium sp.
TAGGAAAATCAGCTTTGAAAGTCATCGCCAGTTCTATTCGCAAGGGCAACGTCATCGAGCAAGACGGCAAGCTTTACGTGGTTCTGACCGCCGAGAACATCCACCCCGGCAAGGGAACTCCGGTCAGCCAGATCGAAATGCGCCGAATCAGCGACGGGGTGAAGGTCTCCGAACGCTACAAGACCACCGACCAGGTCGAGAAAGCGACCATCGAGGACCAGAACTTCAACTACCTCTATAGGGATGCCGACGGCTTTCACTTCATGAACAACGATAACTACGATCAGGTTCAGGTGCCCGAGGACATCATCGGCAGCGCAGCGCCTTATCTGCAGGAAAACATGACGGTAAAACTATCTCTGCACGGCGCCCTTCCGGTAGCGATCCAGATGCCGCAGCGCGCGACGCTGGAGGTCGTCGATACCGAGCCGGTCACCAAGGGCCAGACCGCATCGTCATCCTACAAGCCCGCAAAACTGTCCAATGGCGTGCGCACTAACGTGCCGCCGCATATCGGGGTGGGAACGCGGATCGTGGTCATGACCGAGGACGGCTCTTACGTCGAGCGCGCCAAGGACTAGGGACGCGCGGGCAAGGTTTCGGGCGACACCGTCCGCAGTTGTCCGGATCTTCGGCGGGCCGCCGAGAGCTAAGCCGATTCCGTGTCCCGCTACGCAGAGCCGGGACTCACGTCTTTACGCTCGAGCAGTTAATGAGCCCGGCTCTGCAGCGCACCGCTTCGCGCTGCGCGTCCGGGGCATTGGAATCCTACGACGCCTTGGCCTGCGGCGGCTGCTGCCGCGCCGGCGGGGCCCAGCGATAGGGCGCGCCGAACCGGTTCCAGATGTTGATGGCAGCGATCGCGGTCGATAAATAGGCCAGTTCCTTCTCGGAAAATTCGGCACTGACTTCGGCGTAAAGTTCGTCGCTGACGCCTTGCGAGACCAGCGTCAGGGCCTCGGTCCACGCCAGTGCGGCGCGTTCGCGGGCTGAGAAGATCGGCGCCTCGCGCCAGACCACGACGAGGTTCAACTTGTCGGCGTCAATGCCCAGTTTCTCCGCCGTTATGATGTGATACTGCACGCAAAAGGCACAGCCATTGATCTGCGATGCCCGCAGCCTGACGAGTTCCAGCAGCTGCTTGTCGAGGCCGTTCTGCTCGGCGATCTTGTTCAACGCGACTACGGAATCGTAGGCGTCCGGCGCCAGCTGCCTGAACGTTTTCCAGTCGGTGCGGGTGGCATGATCCTGTGACATCGCTAGCCCTCCCGGTGCGCGGGCTTTGGCTGAACCGGGTCGCTCTCCGGAGCCCGATCTTGATACTGCGTCCAACGCGCAACCGCAGCCATGATGACGACTACAAAGACGGGCATAAGGATGGCGAGGGCTTGAAATCGCGTCATTCCTCGAGTCCTCCGAGATGCTGCCTTCCAATCAGATGTAATACTAGGCTCATCGCAACGCAAACGGCGGAACTGAGGAAAACCAAGCGTTCATCGACACGATTCGACCCAAAACCGTAGATTTGCGAGGCCACCGGTGCAAACCCGCCGGCGGCCATTAGCGCGGTCGCAATCGAATTGAGCAGGACGCCGTTAATTTTCGTCTTTCGTTACGAACGGTCTTGTTCATTTCGGTTTGCCCGCCTCGGCGAGCCCAGAATTTCCAACTTGATTTGTACTTTCCCAAGGTGGCAGTTCTACTGCGCGGCGGTTGCAGCCTGTACAACCGACCAGAGTGACGGTCCGGCACTAGCCGTCCGATCTTGCCACGGAGCTGCCGTAGGGTGGCTGGTTCCAGCGGCGAATGGCCTCTGCCACCACACTCTCCATGCCGTTAGAATGGACTGATGAACCAGATCGATTCTCGACACAGCTTGACTCGCCGCGCGTTGCTGCAATCCGGCCTTGGCGCCGGCGCCCTGCTCTTCGATCCCGTGCTGGCGCTCGCCGCCGCGCCGCCCGGCTTCGAGCAATGGCGCGATACCTTTCGCGCCCGCGCGCTGGCCAAAGGCGTGTCGGACGCAACGTATACCCGCGTGATGGGCCGCATCGAGCCGGACATGTCCGTGTTCAGGCAGATGCAGAAGCAGCCGGAATTTCACGAGCAGATCTGGCAATACATCAACCGCCGCGCATCCGACTGGCGCATCATCAATGGCAAGGAGGCGTTGCGGAAGAACGAAGCGCTGTTCGCGCGGATCGAACGGGATTTTGGAGTCGAGCGCGGCACGCTGCTGGCGCTGTGGGGCGTCGAATCCGCCTACGGCGATCCTTTGGTGCAGCAGAACCACATGCGTCCGGTATTTCCATCGCTGGCGGCATTGGCGTGGAACGAGCCGCGCCGCCGCGCCTATTGGGAAACCGAATTGATCAACGCACTCAGAATCGTCGATCGCGGCTGGGGCTCGCCGGAGGAGATGCGCGGCTCGTGGGCCGGCGCCATGGGTCATACCCAGTGGATGCCCGAAGTCTGGCTCAATGTCGGCATGGATTACGACAAGGACGGCCGGGTGTCGCCGTTCGGCAAGCCCGACGACGCGCTCGGCTCCAGCGCGCGCTATCTGGTCAACCGCGGCAAATATCATCGGGGCGAGCATTGGGGCTACGAGGTCCGCGCCCCCGGCGGCGCCCCGAGCGGCAGCCGGACTTATGCGGCCTGGGCCAGCGCCGGCGTGGCGCGCGCCGACGGCCAGCCGTTTCCGCAGCCGAATGCGAGCGCGCAGATGTGGGTGCCGGTAGCCGGCGGCCCGGCGTTCTTGCTGGGGCCGAACTTTTATGCGGTGCGCAGCTACAACCCCTCGATGAATTACGCGCTGGCGATCTGCCATCTCGGCGACCGTATCCTCGGCAGCCCGCCGTTCATTCAACCGTTCCCCGGTTCGGAGCGCGCGCTGACACTGGCCGAAGTGCAGGAAGTGCAGACCCGATTGACAAAAGCCGGTTTTGATACCGGCGGCACCGACGGCCGCGTCGGCAACGACACCATGAAGGCGGTGAAGGACTATCAGACCAAAATGGGCCTGCTGCCGGCGGACGGCTATGGCGGGCTGAAAGTGCTGGCGCGGCTAAGGCAGGGATCGTGATCGAGACCTTGCAATATCCGCAGCGTACCCGCTCTCCCTCTGGGAG
This sequence comes from Bradyrhizobium sp., assembly GCF_036009065.1. Lineage (GTDB taxonomy): Bacteria > Pseudomonadota > Alphaproteobacteria > Rhizobiales > Xanthobacteraceae > Bradyrhizobium. The sequence continues at coordinate 3,132 of NZ_DASYMN010000163.1, forward strand.
AGGGTTGGTTGAGGGGTTACGCCCTCTCGTTGGGTATCAACCCCTCACCCGAATTGCTTCGCAATTCGACCTCTCCCCATGGGAGAGGTGACGTTGAACTTGCAGCGCCGCTTCGGTTCGCCTCCCCGGCCACATACAGCCCGTAGATGAACGTCCACAACGCCGCTGATATGCCGAGGATCGGCCATTTGACGCCAGGCAGCTGTGCATCGGCGGCGAGCGCCAGAACAGTCGCGACGCCCCAGCCGGATCCGAACAGGATCAGCCGCGTCAGCGCGTAAGCCGCCATCCGCATGGTTCCCTCCCGAACAAGATTTCCGGCCGTGAACATAGCTTCGGCGGCGGCGCGCACAAAACGTTAACGGAAAACTTACTTAATTTAACGAATGACCGCTGGTCCCGAATCCGGCACCGCGACGTCGAGCACGCGCAGTTGCACCCGCTCGCCGCCCTGCCAGCGATCCACCGCGAGAGACCCCGCCACATGCAGCGGCTGGCCGCGGTGCTCGGCCAGCGCGTTGCCGAGCTTTTGCCCGATCGAGCGAAACGCGATGCCGTTGACGATGGAGCCATCGCCGGACTTGAACCGCACCCGCATGTGCGCCTGCCCCACTTCATCGGCGTAGACCAGTTGATGCGACGGCAATGCCACCACCGGCTCGGGATTGCCGCTGCCGAATGGACCGGCGCGATTGAGCGTCGCCACCAGTTCCGGCGTCACCGCGCGCGCGCTCACCGCGCCGTCGATGAAAATCTCGTGGGCGTGGCGCGACTGCGCGACGTCGTGCGCGAGCGCGCTTTCCATGGCGGCGCGGAATTCCGCCAGCCGCTCCTTGCGCAGCGTGACACCGGCCGCCATGGCGTGGCCGCCGCCTTTCATCAGCAGCCCGTCGGTCACCGCCTGGCGCACCGCCCGGCCAAGGTCTACGCCGGGAATCGAGCGGCCGGAGCCGGTGCCGATGCCGCCCGGCTCCAGCGCAATCGCGAACGCCGGCCGCGAGAATTTTTCCTTCAGCCGCGAGGCGACGAGGCCGACCACGCCGGGATGCCAGCCTTCCGACGCGGTGACGATCACCGCGGCCTTGTCCTCCAGCCCGAGCGAGGCCAGCGCCTCCGCCTCCGCCTGCGCCTCCGCCATCTGCTCGATGACGCGGCGCTCGGTGTTGAGGCGGTCGAGTTCGGCGGCTATTCGCGCCGCTTCGGAGATATCGCCCTCCAGCAGCAGCCGCACCCCGAGATCGGCGCGGCCGATCCGTCCCCCCGCATTGATGCGCGGCCCCAGCATGAAGCCGAGATGCCACGCCTCCGGCGGCCCGTTCAGCCGCGACACGTCCATCAGCGCGGTGTGGCCGACATGATCGCGCCGCCGCATCGCGATCAGGCCTTTTGCGACAAAAGCCCGGTTGAGGCCGATCAACGGTGCGACGTCGGCGACGGTGCCGAGTGCGACGTGATGCAGCATGCCGAGCAAATCCGGCTCCGGCATCTCAGAGGTCCACAATCCCCGCGCGCGGAGTTCCCGGTTGACCGCGACCAGCGTCACCAGCACGAGGCCGACCGCGGCGAGGTGGCCGAGCCCGGAGAGATCATCCGGGCGATTGGGGTTCACCAGCGCATCGACGACAGGCAGCTCATCGCCGCATTGATGATGGTCGATCACGACTACCGACATGCCGCGCTGCGTGGCTTCGGCCAATGGTTCGAGGCTGGTGGTGCCGCAGTCGACGGCGATCAACAGCGTCGCGCCCTTTTCCGCCAGCATGCGCACGGCTTCGGTGTTGGGACCGTAGCCTTCGAAAAGGCGGTCCGGAATGTGAATCAAGGGATCGAGCCCGCAATGCCGCAGGTGCCAGGCCAGCAGCGCCGCGGAGGTCGCGCCGTCGACATCGTAATCGCCGAAGATCGCGACTTTCTCTTTTCGTACGGCCGCGTCGGCGATGCGCTTCGCCGCGGTTTCCATCTGGGTCACGGTGTGGGGATCGGGCATCAGCTTGCGGATGGTCGGATCGAGAAAATCCTGCACGGCGTCGATCTCGACATCGCGCCCCGCAAGCACCCGCGCCAGCATTTCCGGCAGTTGATATCGCTGCGCGATCGCCAGCGCCCGCGCAGCCCCCCGGGGATCGAGCCGGTCGCGCCACAGTTTTCCCGTCGCGGACTGCGACACGCCGAGAAAGGCAGCGGGCGCCTCAACGGGAAATGCGGATGCGGGGAGCGTCATGATGCCTTTAGCAAATAGGCAAGACGGCAGGCCATTCAATGATTCGCGACCAGCGACCGCAACTTATACCCATCATCCCCCTGCAACGGCGCAACCGCTCCGCCGTCATCGCGGCGCAACAGCTCCGCCGTCATCCTGAGGTGCGAGGCTCTTGGCGAGCCTCGAAGGATGGAGACAAGGTATGCGTGGCCATCCTTCGAGACACCGCGCAAGAGCGCGGCTGCTCAGGATGACGGGAGCGCAAGCGGAAGCAACTTTAACATCCCATGCGCTCGGCGAGCCCGTTAAAATCCTTGGCCACGATATCCCAGTCGCCCTTGGCTTCGAAGTCGTATTTCTGCAGCGGGCCATATTCGGTCGGCCGCGCGACGAAGGCGGTCTTCAATCCGAGTTTTTGCGCGGCTTTCAGATCATTGTTGTGCGCGGCCACCATCATCACCCGCGCCGGCGGCAGCCCGAGCAGGCGCGCCGCACCGAGATAGGTCTCGGGATCGGGCTTGTAGTGCTCGAACAGTTCCGCCGACAGCACCAGATCCCACGGCAGCCTTGCGAACTTCGCCATGCTGGTGAGCAACGCGACGTTGCCGTTGGACAGCGGGGCGATGATGTATTTTGCCTTTAGCCGCGTCAGGCCGGAGACGCTGTCCGGCCATGGATGGAGCCGGTGCCAGCCCATCGTGAGATAGTGCAGGTCCGCCTCGGACAATCCCGAAATCGAGAACTGCGCGGCCAGTTTTTCCAGCGACTGCCGGTGCAGCGTGTCCAGTATCATATAGCCGCGTTCCGGATGCTTCCGCACCTCGTCCATCGACGCCGCATAGACGGCCCGCCAGCCATCGACCAGCGCGGTCCAGTCCGCCTTGATGCCGCGCTTTTCGGACCATTTGGTGAAGTCGGCGATCAGGCTGCTGCGCCAGTCGACCACGGTGCCGAACACGTCGAATACGAGGGCTTTTACGTCTGGGACTTCACTCATGGCTGTCACCGTGTCCTGTCGTCATCGCGAGCCAACAGGTCGGCGCAAAGCGCCGCCCGATGACGGGCTCCGCGAAGCAATCCAGATAGCCGCAAGTCAAGGCTGGATTGCTTCGTCGCAAGGGCTCCTCGCAATGACGGATGATGTCAAAGCACCTTGCGGTATTGAATAAATCCGAGGTTATCCGCGACCTTGTCATAAAGCGCGCGCGCCTGCGCGTTGCTCGATTGCGTCAGCCAATAGACCCGGTTCGCGCCGGCGGCCTCGGCCTTGCGGTAAACCTCATCGATCAATGCGCGCCCCAATCCTTTGCTGCGCGCACCTTCCGCCACGAACAGGTCCTCAAGATAGCAGTAGCGATGATGCGCCCAGGTCGAACGATGGAACAGGTAGTGTGCAATGCCGAGCAACCGGCCGTCGACGTAGCCGCCCAGTGCGAACAGCGGCTCGTCCGGATCGTGAAAACGCGACCATGCAAGGTCGCTGATCTCCTGCGCCAGCGTTGATTGATAGAAACTGAGATAAGCCGCCCACAGCGGGTCCCAGGCGTCGCGCTCGTCTTCGCCAATTGCACGGATCAGAACATTGGCGTTCATGGCTGCTCAATCGAGGTGGAATTTTTCGAGTTGCCGGTGCTCAGCCTTGATGTAGCGCACGGTGCCGGTGACCGAGCGCATTACCACGGTCTCGGTCTCGATCACATCCTTGCGGAACTTGACGCCCGACAGCAGCGAGCCGGTGGTGACTCCGGTTGCCGCAAACAGGCAGTCGCCCTTCGCCATGTCCTCGATCCCGTAGATGAAGCGCGGATCGGTGACGCCCATCTTGCGGGCGCGTTCGCGCTTCTCCTCGGTGTCGAGAATGAGGCGGCACTGCATCTGGCCGCCGATGCAGCGCAGCGCCGCCGCCGCCAGCACGCCTTCGGGCGCGCCGCCGGTGCCGATATACATATCGACCCCGGTATTATCCGGATCCGCGCAATGGATGACGCCGGCGACGTCGCCATCGGTGATCAGGCGGACCGCGGCGCCGGTGCCGCGCACGCCGGCGATAATGTCGGCGTGCCGCGGCCGATCGAGCACCAGCACGGTGATCGCGGCAGGCTCCACACCCTTGGCCTTGGCCAGGCGGCGGACGTTATCGGCCGGCGATGCGTCGAGTTCGACGACACCCTTGGCGTAGCCGGGGCCGACCGCGATCTTCTGCATGTAGACGTCGGGCGCGTGCAGCAGCGTGCCGCCGTCGGCCATCGCCATGGTCGCGATCGCACCCGGCATGTTCTTGGCGCACAGCGTGGTGCCTTCCAGGGGATCGACCGCGATGTCCACTTGCGGGCCGGCATTCATGCCGACCTTCTCGCCGATGAACAGCATCGGCGCCTCGTCGCGCTCGCCCTCGCCGATTACGATGGTGCCCTCGATCGGCAGTTTGTTGAGTTCGCGGCGCATCGCGTCCACCGCCGCCTGGTCGGCCGCCTTTTCATTGCCGTGGCCGCGCAGCCGCGCCGCCGACACCGCGGCGCGTTCCGTCACCCGCACGATTTCGAGCGTCAGGATGCGCTCCAGCAACAGCTGCGGCGGAACGGAAATATGGGTCGACATCGGCGTAAGCTCCCTGAACTTCAAAAGCGGGTTGTCGCCCGCAACTTATCGGTTGGCGCGAAAGGACGCGCTAGTTCTTTTCAATGCGGATCACCTGCGGACGGCCGCTGATCACTTTGTCGTGCTGCACCGCCTTCAGCGCGCGGCTCACCGCGTCTTCGCTGGTCGCATAGGTAATCAGAATGACCGGCACGGGTGAAGCTTTTCCCGTCGTGCGCGTATCGACGTAGCCCTCCGGATGGCGCTGCACGATCGACTCGATCGAGATGTTTTGCTCGGCGAGGCGGGTGGCGATGGCCGCCGCGGTGCCGGGCAGGTCGCGCGCCATCAGGCGGATGTAGTAGCCGCCCTCGTGGCGTTCCATCGGGGCCTTCTTGGTCGCGCGCAGCCGCGCCACCGGGCGCCCGAAGGGTTTTGCGCGAATGCCGCGCGCAACATCGGCAATGTCCGCGACCACGGCGGACGCGGTCGCAGCCCCCCCCGCGCCGGGACCGACCAGCGTGATCGGCGAAATGCCCTCGCCGTCGATAGTCACGGCGTTGGTGACACCCATCACCTGCGCGATCGAGGATGACCTCGGCACCATGGTCGGATGCACGCGCTGCTCGATGCCTTTGCCGGTCCGGACCGCGACACCCAGCAGCTTGACGCGATAGCCCAGTTCGGCGGCGGCGCGCAGATCCTCCGGCCTGATGGATGAAATGCCTTCCACATACACGGCGCCCTGCGCGATTTTGCTGCCAAATGCCAGGCTGGAGATGATCGCAAGCTTCTGTGCGGTGTCGTGGCCGTCAACGTCGAACGAGGGGTCGGCCTCGGCATAACCGAGGCGCTGCGCGTCCTTCAGGCATGCGGCGAATGACAGGCCCTCCTGCTCCATCCGGCTCAGGATGTAGTTGCAGGTGCCGTTGAGGATGCCGTAGACGCGCGTGACATCGGTGCCCGCAAGGCCCTCGCGCAAAGTCTTGATGACGGGAATCGCCGCGCCGACCGCGGCCTCGAAGTTCAACGCGCCGCCGTTGTTTTCGGCCCATTTCGCCAGCCGCAAGCCATGCCGGGCGATCAGCGCCTTGTTGGCGGTCACCACCGACTTTCCGGATTTCAATGCGGCCTCAACGGCGGACAGCGCGGGCTCGCCCGAGCCGCCGATCAACTCGACAAAGCAATCGATGCCGGGATCGTTGGCAAGATCAAGGGCATTTTTGGCCCACGCGATGCCGCGCAGATTAACTTTGCGTTTCTTGGCTTTGGAGCGCGCCGTGACGGCAACGACGGCCACGCCGCGGCCGCAGCGCGCCGACAAAGCCCGGCCTTGCGCTTCGATGAGGCGGACCACTTCGGCGCCAACAGTGCCGAGCCCCGCAATACCCACTTTCAGGGGTGCGACCATAACGCGAAAACCTGCCGGATTGAGCTAACGAGCTATCGCCGGTTGGCGAGAGGAACCACGTTGTGCAACGTTTCGATGCCGCTTTCAAGGAAGCGGCGCACGCCGCGCGCGGCCTGGCGGATGCGTTGCTCGTTTTCCACCATTGCGATGCGGACGTAACCCTCGCCATGCTCGCCGAAAGCGACGCCAGGCGACACCACGACGCCGGATTTCTCCACCATCAGGGTCGCGAACTGCATGCTGCCGACCTCGCGGAACGCCTTCGGCAGCGGCGCCCAGGCGAACATCGAGGCGGCGGGCGGCGGAATCTCCCACCCCGCGCGGCCGAACGATTCCACCAGCGCGTCGCGGCGCTTGCGATAGGTGTCGCGCATCTCGCGGATGCAGTCTTCCGGGCCGTTGAGGGCCGCGGTCGCCGCCACCTGGACCGGGGTGAATGCGCCGTAATCCAGATAGGATTTTACCCGCGTCAGCGCCGCGATGATGCGCTCGTTGCCGACCGCAAATCCCATGCGCCAGCCAGCCATCGAAAACGTCTTCGACATCGAGGTGAATTCCACTGTCACGTCGATGGCGCCGGGGACCTGCAGCACCGAGGGCGGTGGATCGTTGTCGAAATAGACCTCGGCATAGGCAAGGTCCGACAGAATGAAAATCTCGTGCTTTTTCGCGAACGCCACCAGATCCCGGTAGAAATCGAGGCTTGCGACATAAGCGGTCGGATTGGAGGGATAGCAAACCACGATCGCCAGCGGTTTCGGGATCGAATGGATGATCGCGCGCTCGCACGCCTCGAAAAACTGCGGCGTCGGTTCCGACGGAACCGAGCGGATCACGCCGCCGGCCATCAAGAAGCCGAAGGCGTGAATCGGGTAGCTCGGGTTCGGGCACACCACCACATCGCCGGGCGCGGTGATCGCCTGGGCGACGTTGGCAAAGCCCTCCTTGGAGCCCAGCGTCGCCACGACCTGGGTCTCGGGGTTGAGCTTGACCCCGAAGCGGCGGTCGTAATAGGCGGCTTGCGCCTTGCGCAGGCCGGTGATCCCGCGCGACGCCGAGTAGCGGTCGGTGCGCGGCTTGCCCAGCGTGTCCTTGAGCTTGTCGATGACATGGGCCGGAGTCGGCAGGTCCGGATTACCCATGCCGAGATCGATGATGTCGGCGCCTGCGTTCCGCGCCGCCGCCTTGGCCCGGTTGACCTGCTCGAACACATAAGGCGGCAGACGGCGGATGCGGTAGAATTCTTCCATTGGTCCAAAACTCCGGGAACCGGGCGGCAGGATCGCAGGTACGATTTTACAGGAAGCGCACCCGGTTAGTGATTGAGAGCGAATTCAAGCGCGAAACCGATAGGTCTGGCGGCCAGGTTCGCTATAAGCCTGCTGTTGAATCGGGTTCTTTTTACCACGGACGCAACCCAGCGCCACCCGCTACCGCAAATTCCCGGTCATTTCGCAGCGGGGTTTTTGGCCGCGGCAGCAGCGGCCTCGCGCGCCGCAATCAGCTCACTGGACACCTTGTTGCGTTCCGCCGCGTCCATTGCGGCTTCCGGCCGGTCCCGCGGCATGTCGTGCACGGCAGGATAGGCGCCAACCTCCTTTGGCCGCGCCGGCGCGTCGGCCGGCACTCCGACTAGCGGCAGATCGGCGATCGAGGTTGAACAGCCCCCGGCCGGCAGTGCCAGCAGCAGCGCTGCCAGGGCCAATATCCTTTTCACTCGATCCCTGGAGGTCAACCGCACGTCCCTTCGCCGGAAACTTTTGGCGTTGATGCTTATTTCATCAAACCTGCCGCATCGCCCGGCACACTATCTCCAAACGATTAAAGCCTGAAGAACAGATCGCACCGTTGGGGCTCCAATATGACCGAACAAAGACGCTTTGTCGCAGTGCAACAGATGCACCACGGATCAACCCTCGAACCGTGCCACGATCGATCAGCGCCGTGACGAACCTGAAATGACTCTGTAGTGTCTGCCCATGAGCGACGTCACCACCGAAACCAAAGCTGAAAAAAAATTCGATCCCGAAGCCTTCGCGATGAACCTCGCAAAGGCAATGGAGAGCAGCGGCCAGGCGCTTGCGGCGTATCTCAAGCCGCGCGACGACGGCGAGGCCAAGGACAAGCCGCCCAATGAACTCGGCGAGGTGATCAGGACCTTCAGCACAGTGGCGGACTACTGGCTGTCGGACCAGACCCGCGCCGCTGAACTGCAGATGAAGCTCGGCAAGGCCTATCTCGATTTGTGGGGCTCGTCGATGCGCCGCCTGGTCGGCGAGGAAGCAGCGCCCGCGATTGCGCCCGCGCCGCGCGACAAGCGGTTCGCCGATCCCGAATGGAAATCCAACCAGTTCTTCGATTTCGTGATGCAGGCCTATCTGCTGTCGGCGCGGTGGGCGAACGATCTGGTGCGCGACGCCGAAGGGCTCGACCCGCACACCCGCAAGAAAGCCGAGTTCTACGTCCAGCAGATCACCAATGCGCTGGCGCCGTCGAATTTTGTCCTCACCAATCCGGAAGTGCTGCGCGAGACGCTGGCCTCGAGCGGCGACAATCTGGTGCGCGGCATGAAGATGCTGGCGGAGGACATCGAGGCGGGCGGCGGCAGCCTGCGCATCCGCCAGTCCGACCCCTCCAATCTCGAGGTCGGCGTCAACATGGCGACCACCCCGGGCAAGGTGATCTTTCAGAACGAGTTGATGCAGCTGATCCAGTATCAGCCGACCACCGAAAACGTGCTGCGCACGCCGCTGCTGATCGTGCCGCCGTGGATCAACAAATTCTACATCCTCGATCTGAAGCCGGAAAAATCCTACGTCAAATGGTGCGTCGATCAGGGCATCACCGTGTTCCTGATATCATGGGTCAATCCGGACAAGACGCTCGGCAAGAAGACCTTCGACGACTACATGAAGGAAGGCCCGCTGGCGGCGATGGATGCCATCGAGAAGGCGACCGGCGAATTGAAGGTGCATACTGCCGGCTATTGCGTCGGCGGCACCCTGCTCGCCACCACGCTGGCATGGCTTGCGGAAAA
>NZ_DASYMN010000164.1:0-28280 GCF_036009065.1 Bradyrhizobium sp.
CAAACGCAAAGCCATCGCCTACGCCACGTATCGCTCACTTGATTATCTGTTCCCCGATGACAAGGACTGGTTGGAAGATCGGATGCGACAGTACGGCTTGGATCCTTCTGACAAGTCGACCGACCCTTCGAAGCCGCAAGGCGTGGGCAACGCCGCGGCAGCGGCGGTCGTTGAGTACCGTCGCCGCGACGGCTCGAACCAGGACGGCGCTGAAATAGGATCGAACGGCAAACCTTATTCCGACTATACCTTCTACAAGCCTGTCAATCCCGCAAACAAGATCATCGATTCCGACTCCTGGCAGCCTATCGCTTTCGACGACGGCAAAGGCGGCAAAGTCGCGCCGGGTTTCCTCACCCCGCATTGGTACCGCGTTAAGACCTTTGCGCTTCAGCGAAGCGACCTCTTCCGCCCGGGCCCTCCGCCGAAGGTCGGTTCGGAACAACTGAAGACCGAAACGGACGAAGTGCTCGCTTACAACGCCGGCCTCTCGCTGGAGCAGAAGGCCCTCGTTGAGTTCATGCGCGACGGTCCAAAATCCACGGGACAGTCCGGCCATTGGTTGCGTATCGCTCAAGCAGTGTCCGTGCGCGACGACTATAATGTCGACAAGGACGTGAAACTCTTTTTCACGGTGGGCAATGTCGCCATGGACGCTTTCATCGCGGCTTGGGAGGCGAAGCGTTACTATGACAGTTCGCGGCCATGGACCCTGGTGCGACATTACTATGCCGGCCAAAACGTGCGCGGCTGGGCTGGGCCTGGTAAAGGTGTCGAGGCGATGCCGGCCTCCGACTGGCACCCTTATTCGCCCTACATTTTCATCACGCCGCCCTTCCCCGGCTATGTATCGGGCCACAGCACCATCAGCGCCGCAAGCGGCAAAATACTGGAGCTGTTCACCGGGAGCGACCATTTCGGCGGGACCGAGGAATGGCACGCCGGAGAGCTGACCGAGCCGGGCATTTCGTGCGAGCTGAAGCAGGCGGTTGACCGCAAGCCGGCTGTCGATATCACGGCGGATGGTCTGATAACGATCAAGTTGCCGACCTTTTCGGAGACAGCCGAACTGGCAGGTCTTTCGCGCGTCTTGGGTGGATACCACATTCAGGCCGACAACGTTGCGGGCCTAAAATTGGGCCGGCAGGTCGCGGAGCATGATTGGCCGCAGATACGAGCCTACTTCGACGGGACAAACTGAGCGGCGACGACGGCTATCGTTCCTCGGGACACACTGCGCCACGACGATAGCCGTCGTCGCGGCTTCCGTAAAAACTTCCAACCCTCACCTTGATCATGCCGTCGATTCACCTCGGGAGGGCAGGACGTGACTGACTTTAAGTGCATTTTATTCAATGTCGAAGCTGGCATTGCGCATATCACGCTCAACAGACCCGACGCCGGAAATGCGCTGAATTTCGACCTGGTGAGCGAACTTGCCCAAGCGGCCCTCGCTTGCGACAATGATCCGGCAGTGATGGTTCTCATTTCCGCTAACGGGCGGATGTTTTGCGCTGGTGGCGACCTGAAAGCGTTCATGGGATTCGAGGACCAGACAGGCTTACGCGTAAAAGAGCTGGCCGACGTAATGCACAAGGCGGTTTCGTTGTTCGCCCGGATGTCGCCTCCGGTTGTCATCGCGGTGAATGGCCCAGCGGCCGGCGCCGGATTCAGCCTATCGCTGATAGGGGATTATGTCATCGCGGGAGAGTCTGCCAAGTTTACGATGGCCTACACAGCCGCAGGTCTCAGCCCCGACGGCAGTTCGACCTATTATCTTCCTCGCATAGTTGGGTTGCGAAAGGCCCAAGAGCTTGCTCTGACGAATCGCGCGCTTGCTGCGAGCGAAGCGTTGGAATGGGGCCTGATCACGCGCGTTGTGCCGGACACCGCGCTGCGTCACGAGGCGTTGGCGGTCAGCCGGCGAATCGCGTCTGGACCGGCATTCGCGCAATGGTCGTGAAGAAGCTGTTGCTGTGCTCGTTGCGCAATGGCCTCGAAGAACAGATGGAATTAGAGGGCCGAGAAATTTCCCGGGCAGCTCAGTCAGCTGACGGCAAGGAGGGTATCCGTGCGTTTACTGAAAAACGAAAGCCCGCATTCCGCTGATGAGATGGTTTCGGAAAGATGGCGCTGACGCCGAGGCCTCTCAGCGGCAGAAAGATGCCTTCTGAACCCACGATGAAGAAACGACCAGGCAACGCGCGGTCTCCGCTTGATCGTCGCCAAATGCCCCGTGCCTCTTGCATCGACACGCGAGGCTAATTTATGATTACGTGCCAAAAGAAATCACAGTACTGAACGGGCTCCTTGATGGGCATCAACGTCGTAATTAGCGGAAGCGGCGTATATCTGCCCGAAGACAACCTCTCCAACCAGGAACTTGTCCAGTCATATAACTCATTTATCGACAAAGCCCAGTCGTCCGAACAATTGAGCGAAGCAAGCGGAGAGAGAACAGCAGCCTACGTCACCGAGCAATTCATACACAAGGCATCCGGCATCCAGAACCGGAGGGTTATCGACAAGCACGGTATTCTTGACGTCGACAGAATGAAGCCTCGAATAAGCAGGCGACACGAATCTGAATTGTCGCTTCAGGCGGAAATGGCCGTGCACGCAGCCGAGGCTGCGCTCAGCAATGCCAAGGTACGAGCCCAAGATCTGGATTTGGTGATCGTCGCATCGACGTCTTTGGAGAGAGCATATCCGGCGATTGCAATTGAAGTACAGAATTCTCTCGGCGCCGGCGGCTGCGCATTTGACATGAGTGTCGCATGTTCGTCCGCGACCTTTGCGATACAAGTGGCGGCGAACACCATCACCACCGGCAACGCGTCCCGGGCCTTGGTTGTTACGCCCGAATTGGCGACCGCGCAGGTTAATTTCCGCGACAAGCAATCTCACTTCATTTTTGGAGACGGAAGTGCCGCCCTGATCCTGGAGGCGGAAGAAATATGTACAAATGACAGAGCTTTCAGAATCCTGGGCACGCAATTGAAAACCCGGTTCTCAAACGCAATCCGCAATGACTTCGGCTTTCTGAACAGATGCACCGAATATAATTTGGATGACGACGCGGCTTTCACTTTCAGACAAAATGGCATTAAGGTCATTCGAGATGTTGTTCCTCTCGCGAGCAAGCACATCTCAGATCATCTTGCGAAGTTGGCAATCTCTCCACGTGAGATTTCGCGTGTATGGCTTCACCAAGCCAACGCCAACCTGAACCGGCTTGTCTATCACCGCGTGTTTCACGAGCTTCCCCAGGAGCACAGAGCGCCCAATATTTTGAAAGATTATGGAAATTTGGGCTCGGCAGGGTCGATCGCTGCCTTCAGTCAATTTCACGATGACTTGGATCAGGGCTCGCTTGGGATTATATGTTCGTTTGGCGCTGGCTACTCCGTCGGCAGCATTGTAGTGAAAAGGAACTAGGTAGATGCGAACCAAAGCAGCCGCCAAAAGCCAAACGACGGAAGACAGGATCTTCGGCATCCTCGGGATGACGTTGCGGGCAATTGATACCTTCAGCACGCAGCTTTCGAGCAGGTTTTTGTATTGGCTGTGGGGTCATCCGATCAGGCACAAGCCCTCGGCGAGGGAGATGCTTTTCAAGAAAGAAGCCGAAGTCGGCCGGTTCGAGTCCAACGGCGTCACTTACAATTTTTATTCAGCCGGAAAAGGGCCGGCTGTCCTGGCAGTGCACGGCTGGGACGGCAGAGGCACTCAGATGCTGAGCTTTTTTCAGCCCTTGGTCGATGCCGGCTTCAAGATCGTGACGTTTGATGCGCACGGTCACGGCGAGTCGCCAGGAAGGCAAGCCAACGGCGTTGTCATCAGCGACATGATTGTTGAGCTATCCAACAAAGTGGGCGGTTTCGATGCGATCATCGCGCACTCTATCGGCGGATCGTTCGCGCTGGTGGCGCTGGAACGAATTTCCACGAAGAAAGTCGTCCTGATCGCTCCGCCGCAAAGCATGGAATCGTCTTTTCAAAAGATAAAGAAAAGGCTCGGGGTTCCGGACGGACCGGAGAAACTGTTTCGCGAGCGGTTCGAGCGAAATTTCAAAAATTCCTGGAACCGGTTCTCCATCGACCAGCTCGTCACCAAGATCCCGGGCGTTAAGGGACTGATTATCCAAGACGAAGACGATGATTTTGTGGACCCGTCGGAAGCCCAAGCGATTCACGAGCGTTGGGATGGCGCAGAGATATTCATCACCAAGGGTCATGGTCATAGGAAGATCCTGCGCGCACCCGAGGTCGTGAAAAAAGCAGTCAGTTTTATCGCGAGTTGATCCAGCGCCGCGAGCCCATGTCCTTACAAATGGAGGGATCGGGTCGATCATAAGTCGGTGATTGTACAGTCTGGGACATTGCCACTGATTGATCCGTTAATTTCGACAAGCGGGCTCCGCACAACTTTAGCTGGTGTCGGGTCCGGGGGTGTGGCAGGTTCGCAGGCTCTGGAATCAACGCTCACCAGACTGACGCGAAGCCAATCTCGAGATGCAAAGATTGATGAACGAGACCATCGCAATGCTGCGCCCTGATGGACCGCTTCTCGTTTTCGGCGGACCATACAGCAATCTCGAAGCGACGGCGGCAGTCCTTGAGCAGGGACACCGGCTCGGCATCCCGCCGGATAGAATCATCTGCACGGGCGATGTGGTCGCATACGGCGCCGACGCCTCCGCGACTGTGCAAATGGTGCGAAACTCCGGTTGTCATGTCGTGAAAGGCAACTGCGAAGCAAGCCTTGCCACAGGGGCGTCCGATTGCGGCTGCGGGTTCCCTGAGGGAAGTGCCTGCCAACAGCTCTCCCGCGCGTGGTTTATTCATGCAGATCGAGAGCTGGATTCACGCGACCGCGCATGGATGGCGACTTTGCCATCCCGGATCGACATCGAAATTGGCGGCAAACGCCTCGCGGTTGTCCATGGCAGTGCCCGTTCCATCAATCAATTTGTCTTCGCATCCACGCCGGCAGCGACGAAAGCCGGCGATCTCGATCTAACTGGTGCTGACGGAATCATTAGCGGCCATTGCGGCCTGCCCTACACCCAAGTTGTTGACGGACGACTTTGGCACAATTCGGGCGCGACTGGCATGCCCGCCAACGACGGTACCTCACGGGTTTGGTTCAGCATCCTTGATTTAATGGATGATCGAGGCATTTCGATCGGGCATCACGCGATCGCATACGATTATCGAACGGCTGCTGCGAAGATGCGCCGGGCTGCGTTGCCGGAAGTATACGCGGAAGCGCTTGAGACCGGTCTGTGGCCGAGCTGCGATGTACTTCCGCTGAAGGAAATTCGCGAACGCGGTGTTGCAATCGAAGCAGGCGCTGTCGTTTGGCGATCTGTGCAAGTTCCGCCGCAGGCGCCGCGGCGGAAACGGACAATCTCGCTCGAGCATCTTTGGCCTCGACCAGATCGCGATAACACGCCCCAACTAAGCGACGTAAAATTCAAAAGCCCAACACTCACCGCGAACGGTGAGCGGCGTGCAAGTATCGCGCTTCAACGACTCAAAACTCTATGGATCAATACCGGAACACTTTGCAACATCGCGTGTCGCAACTGCTACATCGAGTCTAGTCCTAAGAACGACCGGCTTGTCTACATCAGCCGGGCCGAAGTCACGGCTTACCTCGACGAGATCGCGCGGGATAACCTGCAAACCGAAGAAATAGGCTTTACCGGCGGCGAACCGTTCATGAACCCCGACATCATCGCTATTCTGGAGGAATGCCTTACGCGGGGTTTCAAGGTTCTGGTTCTGACAAATGCGATGTTACCGATGCAGCGCCACAAAGAAAAGCTGCTCGACCTTCATCGTCGTTTCGGGTCGCTTCTGACCGTACGGGTATCTCTCGATCATTACACGGCCGAACGGCACGAGGAGGAGCGTGGCCCAAAGACCTTTCGTCCTACGCTGTCGGGATTGACCTGGCTCAGCAAGAACGGCTTCCCGATATCTGTTGCCGGCCGCACCATGTGGGGCGAGGATGAGTCTGTTGTGAGAGTCGGGTACGCAAATCTCTTTTCGCAAAATGAAATTTCGATAGCTGTCGATGATCTCGGCTGTTTGACGCTGTTTCCCGAAATGCAGCCGGCAAAGGATGTTCCGGAGATCACGACGGCCTGCTGGGACATTCTGCATAAATCGCCGGGTGACGTGATGTGCTCGTCATCGCGAATGGTGGTGAAGAGAAAGGGTTCCGAGAGGCCCACCGTGCTGGCATGTACCCTGCTGCCCTACGACGAAGAATTTGAACTGGGCCATTCCCTCAAGGGAGCAAGCGGCGACGTTCCGCTAAACCATCCCTTCTGCGCCCAATTCTGCGTGCTTGGCGGCGCGTCCTGCTCCGGCAAGCAGTAGAAAGCTCAAAGGCGCTAGATGCAAACGCTTCTTGGGATTATTGCGGCTCAGGTCTCCATGACCTTCCGGCCAACGCAAAATGGCAACGCTTCCGTACTTTGGCGGCCGCCTCAACCGTGCGATGAAGACGTTGTTCGTCCAGCACGCCGGCCGGAGGCCTCGCTATTCGGAGTTGACCGGGAAGCGCTTGGTCTCGCTTGCTTCAAACATGAAGCGCCTGACAAATCGCCGGTCGATCCAATTCTTCCAGTACCAAACCCAGCGACCTTCCGCGGCCCAGTTACCATATGACGCGACAGCATATCGATCACCGGTTGAAATGAGGCTGAGCCATGATTTTTGCGGGACAAACGATCGGAGCGGATCACCTGTAACGGCGCGGCGCAAATTCTCTGCCAAAATGGGGCCTTGGCGTACCGCTATGACGCCGGCTTTGGGCCTGGGGCTTGCGATCATACCCGCGGCATCTCCCGCTGCAAAAACACCCGGGTGGGATATCGATTGCAGCTGACTGTTTACGGCAATGAAGCCGTCTTCGTCGACCGCTAGCCCCGATTTCTTCAGCCAGTCAGTGGGACAAACTCCCGTAGTCCAGAAGGTCGCGTCGAATTGACCGAGGTCAAATTGGATGCCGGCATCGGCCTCAGCCTGAAATCCGAGTTTACCGACGTTTGTACGGACCTCGATATTGTGCCTGAGCAGGATTGCGGACAAGCGGCGCCTGACGCCATCAGAGAAACCGCGCAGAATCTGATCACCTTTCTCGAGCAATACGACGCGACCTCCGATGCTCTTGCCTCCGGCGCTTAAATCTCTCCTGAGACGGTGCCGAATTGAAAGAGCGAGTTCGACACCGGCCGCACCTGCACCCACCACCGTAATCTGCAGCCCGGGATTCGTTCTTATGCGCTTTGCGAAGTGTGCCCAATTTTCCGCGAAACGATCGATTGGTTTGACCGGGATAACGTAAGGTTCAAACTGCGAGGCGCTAGACAAATTCGTCGTCGCACCCGTATCAATCGAAATGACGTCCCCCGCGATCGTTCCTCCGTCTTGCAGATGGACGTGTCGATCAACCGGCTCCAGGCCGACGGCTTCTGCCGTCACCAGCCTGCAATTTGCGAATCCGGCCAAGGGCGCGACCGGGATATGAATTTCGTCGCCCGTGTAGTGCCCGGCCACATAGCCCGGAAGCATGCCCGAATAGGGAGTGCAGGCGCCTTTAGTGACCAGCGTGAGACGGACGCCAGGCACCGTTTGGAGCCCGAAACGTCGCAGGACTTCAATATGCGCGTGGCCCGCACCGACCAGCACAATATGTTTTGCTCGAACGCGTCCACCCCCTTGGCTCGGGGCGTCTAACGAAGACGAGGGCATCGATTTGGCCCTTCGCTAACTATCGTCATGCCGCGGTACAAATCGACGTGGTGATGCTTGTCTGAACTATTCATTCGTCCCGTCCGATGCGTAATATTCTTGAACCAATGATCGTACGGCCTTGCCGAGCGCGTGTCATCCGATCATCCCATTGTATGGCGCGCTTCGCGATGTCCTCGCGCGCATCCCCAAGCGCGCGACCACGATCTTGACCAGCAGCAGGCGCCGGCCGTGGACGGCTGACGGTTTCGGAAGCTCGCTTAACAAAGCAAAGATCGATGCCGGCATGTCGGAACGCGATCTGCATTTTAACGACCCTCGGAATCGCCGCGACGAAATTATACATCGCTGGTTTCAGCATGCGCGAAATCGCCGAAACGCTGGCGTGGGAAGAAGAGTCCGTCGAAAAAGTCATCCGCCGCTACGTAGGCCGTGCTGCGGCCATCAAGACGCGGATCAAGAAGTTGGAGGCCCCAGAATGAACAAATCCTGCAAACCGACGCCAAAACCGCATTGCCGAATTCGGCTAAGTCTTGGAGCGGGCGAAGGGAATCGAACCCTCGTATGCAGCTTGGGAAGCTGCCGTTCTACCATTGAACTACGCCCGCATCGCCACTCTGATTTAGCCGAGACCGCGCGGCCCGCCAAGCGGCTTGGCAGAAGAAGCCGGAGGCGACAGCCACCCGGTTGCCACCGAGCGCCCTGGCCTTAAGCCAACCCGCACTTTCCACGTGCAGCCGCCGTTACCGGTGCTATGATCCCTCCGGGGTGGCGTCTTTCGTATGTCAGGGCGTGGGTACACAGTCTTCGATACGGCGGTCGGCCGATGCGGTATCGCATGGGGCGAGTTAGGCCTGTTGGGCGTGCAGTTGCCCGAGGCGCGCGAGATCGAAACCCGGCGCCGGCTGTTCCGGCTGTTTCCCGATGCCCGTGAACTGCGCCCGCCCCCGGAAATCCACAGCGCCATCGACGGCATCGCGGCGCTGCTGCGCGGCAAGGCGGCCGATCTGTCCGACGTCCGGCTCGATATGACCGGCATCCCGCCGTTCAATGCCCGGGTCTATGAATTCACCCGCACTATTCCGCGCGGCGAAACCATGACCTATGGCGAGGTCGCGTCGCGCTTGAGGGCTTCGGGCGCCGTCCATTCCGTGTCGCAGGCGATTGCAAAAAATCCGTTCATGATCATCGTGCCCTGCCACCGCGTGCTCGAGGCCGGCGGCTATGCGGACCGGATTTCCGCCAATAGCGGCAGCATCTCCAAGCGCCGGCTGCTGTCGCTCGAAGGCGCCGGCAGCCCCGGCAGCAAGACGCTGTTCGACGTGCTGCTTCCGGTTGCTCCGCCGCGCCCGCAGGGCTAAAATCGGCCCATGACGGCCACACCGATCCTGCAAGGCGACACGATCTCCGTGTACGACTACCGGTGCACCGCCGGGCCGGACTCGAAGCCCTTTGTCGAGCGGCACACCTCCCATTCGATCGCCTATGTGCGCAAGGGCAGTTTCGGCTGCAGCAAGCGCGGGCGCTCGTTCGAACTGGTGGCAGGATCGGTCCTGATCGGCCATCCCGGCGACGAATATGTCTGCAGCCACGATCATCACGTCTGCGGCGACGAATGCCTGTCGTTTGTCTTCACCCCCGAGCTTGTGGACGCCATCGGCGGCAACGCCCAGGTCTGGCGGACCGGCTGCGCACCGCCGCTGCCCGAACTCATGGTACTCGGCGAACTCGCGCAGGCGGCGACCGATGGCCGCAGCGACGTCGGGCTCGACGAGGTCGGCCATGTGCTCGCGAACCGCTTTGTCGAGGTGGTGTCGGGACGGGTACAAAAGCCCGTGCAGGCCACCGCGCGCGACCGCCGCCGCGCGGTGGGGACGGCGCTGTGGATCGATGCGCATGCGCATCAGCCGATCGAACTCGAAGACGCCGCCGGCGAGGCCGGCCTCAGTCCGTTTCATTTCCTGCGGCTGTTTTCCAGCGTGCTCGGCGTCAGCCCACACCAATATCTGGTGCGTTCGCGGCTGCGCCACGCCGCGCGGCTGCTCGCCGACGACGAGCGGCCGGTCACCGACGTCGCTTACGATGTCGGATTCGGCGACCTCTCCAATTTCGTGCGCACCTTCCGCCGCGCCGCCGGCGTCTCGCCGCGCAGGTTCCGCGAGGCCTCCCGCGGGAACCGCAAGATTCTCCAAGAACGCCTCGCGCTGCACTGACTAGGGTGATCACCGGATCGCGCCATTTGCGCGGGTTTGACGGAGATCGCCATGTACGACCACATCGGACTGAAGGTCAGCAACATCGATAAGAGCGTCCGCTTCTATGAGGCCGCACTAAAACCCCTCGGATACGGTTTGTGTTCGCGCGACGACAGCGGCGCGGGCTTTGGGCCCAAGGGCGAGCCGGCGCTGTGGCTTTACCTTGCCAAGGGCGCCAAAGGTCCCGGCGCGCATATCGCATTCCGTGCGCCGGATCACGCCGCGATCAAAAAATTCCACGCCGAGGGCCTGAAGGCCGGCGGAAGCGACAATGGCGGCGCGGATCCTCGCGCCGACTACAGCCCGACCTATTACGCCGCGTTCCTGATCGACCCCGACGGCAACAATGTCGAGGCGGTTTGCACTTAAGTTCGTCATGCCCGGCCTTGTGCCGGGTATCCACGCCTTGACGGCGTTGCACCAAGGAAGACGTGGTTGGCCGGGACGAGCCCGGCCATCACGCGGAACAGCACTCGACATCACCAATTCAGGAGAACAACCATGGCTTCCATCTACAAGGACATTCCCCTCGACGCCCGCCCCGAAGACGTCTGGGCCGCGGTACGCGACTACGGCGCGGTGCATCAGCGCGTCGCTCCGGGTTTCGTCGCCGATTGCAAGCTCGATGGCGATTCCCGTATCGTCACCTTCGCCAATGGCAATGTCGCGCAAGAACTGCTGGTCACCATGGATGACGCGCGGATGCGGCTGGTCTACGCCGTCGTCAGCCCGCGGGTGAAGCAGCACAGCGCCTCTATCCAGGTCTTTGCCGACGGCCAAGGCCGTAGCCGCATGGTGTGGATCGCTGATGTGCTGCCGAACGAGATCGGGCCTTACATCGACGGCCAGATGGATCTCGGCGGGGCGGCGATGCAGAAGCAGTTCAGGCGCGACGCCGCATGAGCGCCTCGCAGTTCCTTGATGCGCTCGGCGCCGATGGCGCCGCCGCCGACCGTGCCGGCAAGATGGACCTTTACGGGTGGCTGGTCGGCGCGTGGGAACTCGACGTCACCCGCTTTCTCGCCGACGGCGGCAAACGTCAGCGCAAAGGCGAGTGGCATTTCGGCTGGACGCTGGAAGGACGGGCCATCCAGGACGTCTGGATCGTCCCGCCGCGCGGCGCGTTGCGCCAGGGCGACGCCGTAGCCAATGCCAATTCCTTCGGCACCACGCTACGGATTTACGATCCGCGGATCGACGCCTGGCGGATTCAGTGGAGCGATCCGGTGAGGCTGAATTTCCTGAGCATGATCGGGCGCCGGCACGGTGACGATATCGTTCAGCTGGGGACGAATTCCGACGGACAGCCGGTGCGCTGGAGCTTTTCCGATATCACGCCCAGCTCCTTCACCTGGCGTGGCGAGACCTCGCCGGACAACGGCGCGATCTGGCGTCTCGACATCGAATTCCTCGCCAGGCGCATCGCCTGAAGTTCAGGACAGCGCCGGACGAATTTGCGGTACCGGCGCTGCCTTCGGGCCCCACCTTGTCAGCACCACGCTCAAGGCTGACAGCGTGCCGAGCACCACCATCGACGCCGCCGCCAGCGCGAAGAAGTCGGTGGCGGTCGCCTCGTGCCTCAACAGCCACCAGCCGCCGACCGCCACGAAGACCAGCCGCGCGGTCTGCGCCAGCACCGGGCCCAGCACCTTCGCCGCGCCCTGTGAGGAAAAATACATCGAGATCGACAGCCCGATGAAGGCGTACGTCGGCGCCGCCGTATGCAGATACTGCCGGCTGGCGGCGCGCACGCCGGGATCGCTGGTGAAGATGTTGACCCAAAGGTCAGGGAATATCGCGATCACGGTCGCGATCAGGCCGACAGACACGAACGAAACAAGACCCGCGGTCCAGGCGATCCGCCGCGCCCGCGCCACGCGTCCCGCGCCGATCGCCATGCCGACCATCGGCACCGACGCGATACCCACCGCGAACGCGATCGACGTCAGCATGAATTCGAGCCGGGCGCCGACGCCGTAGCCGGCCAGCACCTCGGTGCCGAAATCCGCGAGCATGCGGGTGAAGATGGTGACGGTCAGTACCGACTGCAGCGGCGAGAAACAGGACACCGCGCCGACTTTCAGGATATCGAAGAACATGCCGCGCTGAATTCGAAGTCCTTTGATCACAAAATTGATCCGGGCACGGCCCGACAGAATATACCAGCCCATGAGCGACGCACTGATCGAATAGGCGATCAGCGAGCCGGCGGCGACGCCGCGCATGCCGAATTGCGGCACCGGACCGAGCCCGAGGCCGAGCGTGCCGCCGAGAATGATCTGGCAGAGCGCGGAGCCGAGCACCATCAGCGACGGCAGCTTCATGTTGCCGGTGCCGCGCAGAATTCCCGCCAGCGTATTCATCAGCCAGGCGATCATCACCCCGCCGAAAAATATCTGGATATAGCCGATCGCCTGCGCGAGCACATTGCCCCGGCCGCCGAGCAATTGCAGCAGCACCGGGCCAAACAGCATCATCAGGAGCGTGAATGTCAGCCCGAAGGTCAGGCCGATCAGCACCGCGTGCGACGCCAGCATCGCCGCGCGCGCGGCATCACCAGCACCGAGCGAGCGCGCGATCGCCGACGACACGCCGCCGGCCATGGCGCCGCCCGACATCGTCATGGTCAGAATGACGAACGGAAACACCAGCGCCATCGCTGCCAGCGACTCCACGCCAAGCCGCCCGATATAGGAGGTTTCCGCGATCACCACGCAGACGCCGGCGCTGAGCGCCACGACATTCGGCCACGCCAGCCGCAGCAGCGTGCGCAGGATCGGGCCGTCGACCAGCGAATTTTTCGCCGGCGCCGTTATCGGGGGAAGCGGAAGCTTCTCTTGCTCCGCAAGCGGCAGTTCGGCGATGCCGATATCGGACATTTCTGCTCCCCAAAATGCCGATTTTTGCGCGGCGCGACTATCTCTTACCACCGATCAGTGGCGAAACCATGCCTTCGGATGCAGCGGCGGTCTGCGGGAATGCGGCCAGTATTCCGGACTGCGAAATTGGAGTCACGCGATCGACCAGACAAATGGTGGCGCGCCAGCGACACCCGGCTTCATGTCGACTGCGATGCCGCGACCGCAGGCGGCGGCGAGGCCTTCGATCAATCCCTCCAATACCTTGGCACAGGCTGGATGATAGTCTGGCACATCGGTCATCAGCCTCCACGTCAGCTGAACGATCCCGTAAACGCCGTGCGATTCGCCGTTTTCAGCGAGGTCGTCCTGTGCCTCGAGCAGCTCAAACATGAACGCATCGAACTCTTTGGCGCTCCCGCGACTCGAACCGAAGCCGCACGCGATCTCGTCGAAATATTGCATGCCGATCAGCTTGCCGGTGATGTGCAAGAGGTATCCTGCATCCTCAGGCCCGAACAACTGCACCGCCACCGGCGCCGCTGTCCGTACATACTCCATCGCATAGTTGCGATAAGCTTTTTCCAGGCGCGGCCTGGGCCAACTCGATACCGGCAACGCCGGCGCTTTCTCCGGATCGAATATCGGCGCTTCGAGGTGGCGCGCGAATACCAGGCGCTGATCGACTTCGAGCGCGTTATCATGTTCGTAATAATAGCCTTCGAGCCCGTCCTGCCCGTCGACCGTCTGTTTGGTGCAAACAAAACCGAGCTTTGGATTGCCGAGCGCCGCGCCATTATTGGCGTGCCAGCCGCGCAGCATCGCGCGCGACACTTCACCTGGCACGCCGCAGATCGCAGTGCCGCGCCAGATCCAGCGCGGCGGCGGATAGCGAATCCACGCCTTTCGGTCCGACTCGTACATATATTCAACCGAAACGCCGCCGATCCAGTTCGACAAGTAATGATACTGCGCGGCAGCCACAGCGGGCGGCAGACCGCTCAATCCGAGCTTCTCAAGGCCGGGCAGGAAGCGTTCCTGCTGTTGGCGGCGGAAGACCCGAAACACGAATTCGGCGGCATCGGCTGTGCCGCGCCGGGTGACCACGGTGAGGATCAGGCCTGTGAAATAGGCGTGGTAGAGGTCAGCGACGCTGCGCCATCGCAGCCATCTTGCTTCCTGTTCGCCATCCTGCCTTGCGGTCATTTACACTCCCGAGCCGTTGATTTGCACCCGACGAGCATAGCCTCGCCGCGCCTAAATCACACGATTTTCATGACGACCGTCATGAACGTTCGCCCGCGCCGCGAATTATACGGCGACCGACGAGGAACCATCATGTGCAACCATCTTCTGCTGGCGATATCGATCGGAGCGCTGGCGCTCCCGCTCGCGGCCTGTAACGAATCGTCCGACGCTGCCGTCGCCGAACAGACGTTTGGACCGTCGCCGACCTTGCCCGCGCCGCAGAGCTCTCTGATTCCGACCATCAACGTCGCGCCCGCCACCGGCTGGCCACCAGGCGGCAAACCGGCCGCGGCCAATGGCATCGCCGTCAACGCGTTTGCGACCGGACTGGACCATCCGCGCACCGTCTACGTGCTGCCGAACGGCGACGTGCTCGTGGCCGAATCCAACGCGCCACCGAAACCGGATGACGGCAAAGGCATCAAGAGCTGGGTGCAAAAACTGTTCATGAAGCGCGCCGGCGCGGTAACGCCGAGCGCCAACCGCATCACGCTGCTGCGCGATGCCGATAACGACGGCGTCGCCGAGACCAAAAGCGTGTTCCTCGAAAAGCTGAATTCGCCGTTCGGCATGGTGCTGGGATTTTTACGTCGCCAATACCGATGCCATTATGAAGTTTCCCTATCACGAGGGCGACACCAGGATCACCGCGTCGGGCGTAAAACTGGCCGACCTGCCGGCCGGCACCATCAACCATCACTGGACCAAGGATCTCACCGCCAGCCCCGACGGCTCAAAGTTGTATGCGACCGTCGGCTCCAACAGCAATATCGGCGAGAACGGCATCGAGGCCGAAGCCAACCGCGCCGCCGTTCTCGAAGTCGATCGCGCCAGCGGACAATCGCGCCTGTTCGCGTCCGGCCTGCGTAATCCGAACGGTCCGGCGTGGCAGCCGCAGAGCGGCGCGTTGTGGGTCGTCGTCAACGAGCGCGACGAACTCGGCAACGACCTGGTGCCGGATTACATGACCTCGGTGAAAGACGGCGGTTTCTATGGCTGGCCCTGGAGTTATTTCGGCCGGCACATCGATACCCGCGTCCAGCCGCAGCCGCCCGACATGGTGGCGAAAGCGATTGTGCCGGACTATGCGCTGGGCGCGCACACTGCCGCGCTCGGGCTGACCTTCAACACCGGAAACCTGTTTCCGGAAGCGATGGCCGGCGGCGCCTTCGTCGGCCAGCACGGCTCGTGGAATCGAAAGCCGCCTGCCGGCTACAAGGTGATCTTCGTGCCCTTCGCGGGCGGCAAGCCATTCGGCAGGCCGCAGGATGTGCTGACCGGATTTTTGAACGACAAGGGCGAGGCGCAGGGACGGCCCGTCGGCGTTCGGATCGACAAGCAGGGCGCGCTGCTGGTCGCCGACGATGTCGGCAACGCGGTGTGGCGCGTCACGCCGTCGGCGAAATCGGCGGCGGTGAGGTAATATCTCATCGTCATTGCCGGGCTTGACCCGGCAATCCATCTGCTTCGAAAAACTCTTGTGAAGAAGGATGGATGCGCGGGTCAAGCCCGCGCATGACGCGTGTGTGTCGGGCCGTCACACCCGAAAATGCTTGCTCAGCTTCAACCCCTGCGCCTGGTAGTTGGAGCCGATGCGCTGGCCGTATAGCGCGTCGGGGCGCGCCAGCATTTTTTCGTAGACCAGGCGGCCGACGATCTGGCCGTGCTCGAGGATGAACGGCACCTCGCGTGAACGAACCTCGAGCACCGCGCGAGAACCCTGCCCGCCAGCGCCGGCGTAGCCGAAGCCCGGATCGAAGAAGCCCGCATAATGCACGCGGAATTCGCCGACCAATGGATCGAACGGCACCATCTCGGCGGCGTAATCCGGCGGCACCTGCACCGCCTCTTTCGACGCCAGGATATAGAATTCGCCGGGATCGAGGATGAGGCTGCCGTCGGGCCGCGCGGCAATCGGCTCCCAGAATTCATCGACCGCGTAGCCGCCGCGGCGGTCGATATCGACCACCCCGGTGTGACGCTTGGCGCGATAGCCGACAAAACCGCCGGCGTTCTCACCGGAAAGGTCGACGCTCAGCGCCACGCCGTTGACGAGATCGGCGTCGTCGCAATCCACCAGCCGCTCCAGTTCGTGCAGCGCGTCGAGCTCATCGGCATCGAGGATGGCGTCGCCGGTACGAAACCGTACCTGCGACAGCCGCGATCCCTCGCGCAGCAGCACCGGAAATGTCTTTGGGCTGATCTCGGCATAGAGCGGGCCGTGATAACCCGCGCCGATCATGTCGAACCGCCGCGTACCGTCGGCGATCACGCGGGTGAACACGTCGAGCCGCCCGGTCGAGCTTTTCGGATTGGCCGCTGCGACGATCTCGGGCGGCAGTGCCAGGCTCTCCAGTAGCGGCACGATGTAGACGCAGTTGGTTTCCAGCACCGCGCCGTCGGACAGGTCGATTTCGTGCAGTTTCAGTTCGTCGATGCGTTCGGCCACCGTCGCGCCCGGTCCCGGCAAAAAGCTGGCGCGGACGCGATAGGCGGTGACGCCAAGACGCAGATCGAGGCTCGCGGGCTGGATCTGGCTTTCGACGAAGGGATATTCCGGCAGAATGAGGCCGGCATCCGCCATCGCCGCGATCATGCGGTCGGGCAGGATGCCATTGGCATCGGGGGCAAGCGTAAACGCCAATTGGTCCGTCCTCTCAAGACGCGTCCCTGCCATCCAGACGCTGAAAAGTAAGGCCTTTTACCGGTTATCCGATGGCCGCCTTGACGGAAAGGGCGCGGTGGATTAACAGCACGACTTATCCCGTGGTGATTTGAGCCGGCCGGCTTGCAGCCACGTTAAATAAGTCGCTAAACAGGCCGGGGACAGTGTGATCCCGGTCTGTGGAATTTTTTCCAGGCCGGTTTTTTTGTGCCCATTTTGGAAAGAAATGGTCACGATGGAGGTCGCATGTCTGACGCACCCACCGCCCGCTATCGCCCCGAAACCCGGCTGGTCCATTCCGGCACGCTGCGCTCGCAATTCGGCGAAACGTCCGAAGCGCTGTTCCTGACGCAAGGGTTCGTCTACGACACCGCCGAACAATGCGAAGCCCGGTTCAAGGGCGACGAGACCGGCTTTCTGTATTCGCGCTTTTCCAATCCGAACGTTTCGATGTTCGAGCGCCGCATGATCGAGCTCGAAGGCGCAGGCTCCGCGCGCGCCACCGCCACCGGCATGGCCGCGGTCACTACTGCGGTCCTTGCGCCGCTGAAGGCCGGCGACCATGTGGTCGCGGCGAAAGCGATGTTCGGCTCCTGCCGCTATGTGGTGGAAGACCTGCTGCCGCGCTACGGCATTGCCTCGACGCTGGTCGACGGCCTCGATCTGGAGCAGTGGAAGCAGGCGATGCGGCCCAACACCAAAAGCTGCTTTCTGGAAAGCCCGACCAACCCGACGCTCGACGTGCTCGATATAGGCGCCATCGCCGAGATCGCGCATCAGGCCGGCGCGCGACTGATCGTGGACAATGTGTTTGCGACGCCGATCTGGCAGAGCCCGCTGGAGCTGGGCGCCGACGTGGTGGTGTATTCAGCCACCAAGCACATCGACGGACAAGGCCGCTGTCTCGGCGGCATCATCCTGTCGTCGGAGGCGTTCATCGCCGACCACATCCATACCTTCCTGCGGCAGACCGGGCCGTCAATGTCGCCGTTCAACGCGTGGGTATTGCTGAAGGGACTGGAGACGCTGGCGATCCGCGTGCGCGCGCAGACCGAAACGGCAGCAGCGGTCGCCGACGCGCTGGCAACCCATCCGAAAATCTCAAAGCTGATCTATCCCGGCCGCGCCGATCATCCGCAAGCGGCACTGGTGAAAAAGCAGATGCGCGCGGGCTCGACGCTGGTCGGCTTCGAGGTCGAGGGCGGCAAGGCTGCAGCGTTCCGCATGCTCAACGCGCTGAAGCTCTCGCGCATCAGCAACAATCTCGGCGACGCCAAGAGCCTCGTCACCCATCCCGCGACCACGACGCATCAACGGCTGGCGCCCGAAGCGCGCGCCGAACTCGGTATCAGCGAGGGCTTTGTGCGCTTCTCGGCGGGACTCGAGCACCGCGACGATCTGATCGAGGATTTTGTCGCGGCGCTGGAAAGGGCTTAACTCATCGTGTCCCGGACGCGATGCGGCATTCTTCATGCCGCTTCGCAGAGCCGGGACCCCGCTTACGCAAGAAAGAAAGCTGGACCCCGGCTCTGCAGCGCATCACTTCGTTCTGCGCTGCGTCCGGGGAACGAACTACATCGGCTTGTACGCCTGCACATTGGCCGGCACGTTGACGCCGAGCTTGATCTGGCCGACCGACTTGATGATGTCGTCGCCGAGCAGTTGCGCGAAACAGGCGTAGCCCCAGTCGTTCATGTGCAGCCCGTCGGCGACGACAAAACTGTCGAACGGCATCGACTGTCCTTCATGCCAGTCCCGCATCACCTCGAAACGCGGGAAGAATCCGACGTGACGAAGTTCGGCGACTTTTCCGAGCAGTTTTACCATGCGGCTGGCGTTTTCGGCCTTGGCATTGACCGCGGGCGAATATTGCGGATCGACCAGCACGAGGTCGGCGCCGGCGGCCTGGATGCGGCCGACGCCCTCTTCGACCAGCTTGGCGGTCTCAGTAGGATCGAGATTGCGCAGCACCGCATTGGTGCCGACCTGCCAGATCACCAGATCCGGGTTCATATCGAGCACTTCGGTCTGCAGTCGCTTCATCATCTCAGGCGCGTCTTCGCCGCCCTTGCCGCGATTGACCACGGTGATGTCGGCGCCCGGATACTGCCGGCGCAGCTGCGCGGCGAGCCGGTTCGGATAGGTGAATTCCGGCGACGTGGCGCCGGCGCCCCAGGTCGATGACGATCCGAACGCAACGATCACCACCGGCTTGCCGGCGACCAGCTTGGCGGCGACATGCGGCAACGATCCCATGGTTTTGGCGCCGCCCTTCGGCGAGCGGCATGGCACCCGGCTCAAAATGTCGCCGGCCGATTTCGCGACTTCCTTGACCTTGTCGACCGCCTTGCTGGCGATGCTCTTTTGCGATCCGGTTGCCGGGTTCACCGATGCAACACTGCCGGCGCCGGGAGCTTGGGCGTTATCCGATGGTGCGGCCCGCGCCATCTCCGCGCGCGCCGCGCTGATCGACGCCGGTGTCAGCAGCGCAAGTGCTGCGATCGGCAAGGCCATGACGACGGCAAACTTGGAAGAAGGGCCGCGGAAACGCATTAACGCCAAATCCTCAATTCTGCTGGGCCGGACCGATGTGAGCCGCATCGATCACGAATTTCGACAGCGCGCGGCCAAGGCAGTCGTGGACCCGTCTTGCGAGCTCGGGTCCGTGGAAAGTGCTGAACAGGTCGAAATCTCCCTGCTCGTTCCAGTGGCGCATCACGGCGAACCGGTCGAACAGCGGAACGTCATGCTGCTGCGCCACCACGCGCATGTTATCTATGTAGGGACTGGCGGAAATCATCGTTTCGGTGCGTGGGCTATATTGCAGATTCATTAAAATTACGTCGGTTCCGGCATTTTGCAGTGCAGCAACGCCGTCGCCGACCGCAGCGCGAAAATCGTCGGGATCGATCGATCGCATAGCATCGACCGTGCCGGTCTGCCAGATGACCAAAGTCGGCTTTTTCGCCTCCACCAGCTTGCTTAAGCCTGCGGCGACCTCGTCCGCCGTCTTCTTGATCTGCAGCTCGACGTTTATGTTCACTTTCACCGCGGGCAGCTTCTCGCGAAGCGTCGCCTCCAGGCGGCCTGGATAGGCGGTCGCGTCCGGCGCGTTGATGGTCGAGGACCGGCTGCCGACCACCAGAATGTCCAATTTCCCGGTTTTTACGGCTTCCGCGACCTTGGGCAGCGAACTCTCGCTGGATAGCAGGTAGGCCGGAACCTCGCAGGTCCGAGGCGCGTCCTCGGCGCGCGCGGGCGCCACGGCCAAAAGACCGGCCAGCATTGCCAAGCCAAGGACGGCCTTCAAGTCGGCCTTCATACTGCCCCTCCCGCCATATCGGCGTTGCCGGCGGTGCTTCTTGTGCGCGACGGACCTTTCTCGGCAACCTGCTTGTACCACGAAAACAGCCATGCCGCGGCGGACATGATGACGATTCCGGAAATACTGATAACGAAGTGCATCCCCGCCCCGCCCGACACCTCGGCCAGCACGAAATGTCCGGCGAACGCCAGGAACACGCCGAGGCAGAAAATCTCCAGCGAGTGCTGGCCGCACAGGATCAGCGGCCGCAGCCACGGCGATTTCAATCCCGGCCAGTCCTTCGGCAGAAAGCGCACGGTGATCGCCGCCAGCGCCAGGAAATGCGCGAACCGCAGCACGTCGAGATCGGTCTTGGTAATGGGATACATCCACTGCTCGATGCGGCGCGGCATCAAATGATGGATTTGCGGGATGTGCCAGGTCAGCGTGACCCAGAACGCGGCGAGCAGGTAGGCCAGACAAATCCACATCGTCACCGGCGAGGACAGAATCCGCGACATCCGCCTGGCGCCGCCCAGCGCGCACCACGCGCCGAACACGAACAGCAACTGCCAGGCAAACGGGTTGAAGGCCCAGAACCCGTTCGGGTAGGCCGACAGATACCAGTCGAATTGCCAGGTCAGCGCATAGAGCAGGACCGATAGCCCGAGGGTCACATCGGGCCTGCGCTCCATCAGCCATATGATCAGCGGCAGAAACAGCATCAGCACGATGTAAAGCGGCAGTACGTCCATGTTGACCGGGCGGAATTTCAGCAGCAGCGCCTGGACGATGGTGACGTCCGGCTGCTTGAGGAAATCCAGAATCCCCATTTCTTCGGCGTAGAGCGGATTTTCGAAATGGCTGGCGACATAGGAAATCTCGGCGAGAAAGATGGTGAACAGAAACACGTGCGCGACATAGATCTGCCAGACCCGCTTCAGGATCCGCGCCGTCGCCACCACAAAACCGCGCTCGAACATGGCGCGGCCGTAAACGAACGCCGCGGTATAGCCCGAGATGAAAATGAAAATCTCGGTGGCGTCGGAAAAGCCGTAGTTCCGGATGGTGAACCAGGTCAGGATATTGGGCGGCAGATGGTCGATGAAGATCAGCCACAGCGCCAGCCCGCGAAACAAATCGAGCCGCAGTTCGCGCTCGGTTGCGGCCGCCGCAAACGAGATGGCCGGCGCCGATGGCGCTGCGCGCGCGCCATCGGCGCCCGCGATGGAAACCCCGGCAATCGAATCGGCAACGGTCGTCATCGGGTACCGCTTGGAGAACCTGGAATCGCGCGTTTCACCGCCACGAAAGACCGCATCGGCCGCTAACTTGCAAGCCATTTGCAGGGCAAAACCCGGCGCGCTTTAGATCAGAACTATGTTGAAACGACGGTAAGCCGGCGGCGCCGGGAACTTTCGAAGTTTGGTTTCGCCGGCGGTTTTCGCTATGATGTCCTTGCCGCATTTTCGGAAGATCGCCTGCATGTACCGCGCCGTGACCCGCCAGATTGAAGTCACCGTCGAGCCGAACTTCCTGCCGGAACGTTCGTCCGCCGAGCGGCAGCAATATTTCTGGTCCTACACCATCGTCATCACCAATTCGGGCAGGGAAACCGTGCAGTTGCGGACGCGGCACTGGATCATCACCGATGGCACCGGGCGAAAGCAGGAAGTCCGCGGCGAAGGCGTGGTCGGCGAACAGCCGGTGCTGGCGCCCGGCGAACGCTTCGAATACACCTCCGGCGTGCCGCTGCCCACCGCCTCGGGCATCATGACCGGCCGCTACCAGATGGTGACCGAAAGCGGCGAACGCTTCGAGATCGACGTGCCGACGTTTTCGCTGGATAGCCCGGAGGGGAAACGGACGTTGAATTAGCGTTCTTCACCTCGCCCCGCTCTTTGCGGGGAGAGGTCGAAGCCAAAGCGCAGCGAAGGCTTCGGGTGAGGGGCGAGGCACTGGGCTGAACACCCGCGAACGACTCTCGGGTCGGCGGGTTGCGGTGAAGGCTTTCGACCCGATAGGTTTTTGATTTGGCAAGCGCAGTGCCTGGCCCCTCACCCGCCGCGCATCTGGCGATGCGCGTCGACCTCTCCCCCGCGAAAGAGCGGGGCGAGGTTAAGAGATGCCTCGCTTCAAATTTCCGATTCATCGATTCAAACAGCCACGCTTCCGCGTTCTCGCGGCGCACTGCGTCCGAGGTTTGCCAGTCCCTCGCGAACCCAAGCGAGGGGGTGGAGCGGCGGGAGGCGCCAGGGCACCAACGGGCACCCTTAGAGGCGGGATTAACGTACCCACCTCGCGCGGCAAGGCACCGCGCGCGCCCAAGGCAGGCGCTGCGCCTCCCGGCGCTCCACCGGCCATCAGGCCGTCGGCTGGTCCGGGGCCCCGGTCCAGCCAGCTTTTGCTCTGTCCGCTGAGAGATCGCTTCTAGAAAGCGGCCCCTCATCGAGCAGGACACGGAATATATACAGCAGCGTGGGAATTACATCAATAGGAATTTTTAGGTTCCATCAATTATTTTGTGGCGATCCTGATGTCTCGTAGCCCGGATGGAGCGCAGCGCAATCCGCATAGCCGGTAGGGCGCAATAAGCGCAGCGCATTGCGCCATTCAGCGGCGGCGCAATGCGCTTCGCTTATTGCGCCCTACACTGTGCCGCGAAGCTGAATCCCGGATTTCGCTTCACTCTATCCGGGCTATGAGCTACATGACGTCAGGCGATAATTTTCATGCGGATATGCTCGCAACGATACGCCAGACTCGAAACATAAAGGCTCTGCCCTATTCTCCCAAAAATAATCATCGGGAACTGGGCCTCTCTTTGGAAGCCCTCGTCAAGCTTGTTTCGGACAAACGAGGCGAACTTACACGAACGATGGATTGGTAGCCGCGTTGCTTAGCGATTTTTGTGCGGCGTGTTCCCCTCCCCCTCATCGCTCGCCAGCAACCCCTTCACCGCGCGCTTCCATCCCTTAAGCTTCCGCTCCCGCGTCGCCGCGCTCATCGCCGGCTTGAACCTGCGCTCCAGCCGCCAGTTGTCGGCGAATTTCGCCGGCTCCGGATAGACGCCGGCGCTGAGCCCCGCGAGGTAGGCGGCGCCCAGCGCCGTCGTCTCCTGGATCATCGGCCGATCCACCGGGGCGTCGAGCAAATCGGCGAGGCGCTGCAGGGTCCAGTCCGACGCGGTCATGCCGCCGTCGACGCGAAGCACGGTGTTGGCGGTCTTTGCGTCCGGCCAGTCGGCGCGCATCGCGGCCCACAGATCGAAAGTCTGGTAGCAGACGCTCTCCAGCGCGGCGTGCGCGAGTTCGGCCGGCGTGGTGTTGCGGGTCAGGCCGAACAGCGCGCCGCGCACCCGGGGATTCCAGTAGGGCGCCCCTAAGCCGACGAAGGCCGGCACCAGATAGACGCTTTGTGCGGAGTCGGACTTGTCGGCGAGCGGGCCAGTGTCGGAGGCCTGCGTGATGACGCCGAGGCCGTCGCGCAGCCACTGCACCGCGGAGCCGGCGACGAAGATCGAGCCTTCCAGCGCGTAGGTGCGTTTGCCGTCGAGCTGATAGGCGATGGTGGTGAGCAGCTTGTTGCTGGATTGCACAGGGGTTGAGCCGGTGTTGAGAAGGGCAAAACACCCGGTGCCGTAGGTGGATTTCATCATGCCCGGCGAGAAGCAGGCCTGCCCGATGGTGGCGGCCTGCTGGTCGCCGGCGATGCCGCGGATCGAAATAGTGCCGCCGAACAATTCGGGCAGGCTGTCGCCGAAATGGTGCGAAGAATCCTTCACCTCCGGCAGCATCGAACGCGGCACGCGCAGAATGCTCAGCAGTTCGTCGTCCCATTCACCGCTGTGAATGTTGAACAGCAGCGTGCGCGAGGCGTTGGTGGCATCTGATGCGTGGACCTTGCCGCCGGTCAGCCGCCACAACAGATAGGCGTCGACGGTGCCGAATAGCAATTCGCCCCGGTCCGCGCGCGCGCGGGCGCCGGGGACATGGTCGAGGATCCACGCGACTTTCGTGCCGGAAAAATACGGATCGACGATCAGCCCGGTTTTCGCCGAGATCGCCGGCTCGTGGCCATCGGCCTTCAGTTTTGCGCAGATGTCGGCAGTGCGGCGATCCTGCCAGACGATGGCGCGGTGGATGGCCTGCCCCGTCGCGCGGTTCCACACCACCGTGGTCTCGCGCTGGTTGGTGATGCCGATCGCGGCGATGTCTTTTGCGGCGAGGCCGGCTTTTTTCAGGGCTTCGCGGCAGGTGGCGATGGTGGAGGTCCAGATGTCCTCCGGCTCGTGCTCGACCCAGCCGGATGCGGGAAAATGCTGCGGGAATTCCTGCTGCGCCGAAGCTGCGATGGAGATGTCCTGCCGGAACACGATCGCGCGCGAGGAGGTGGTGCCCTGATCGATGGCAAGGACGTAGGACATGGCGGCGTTTTCCGGAGTGCTTGTTGGTGTCGCGGTCAAGCAAGCCGGATCAGGAATGGTTCGTCAATATGATGAACGCGACGCATCTCTTCACCCTCCCCTGAAGGGGGAGGGTCCGCGAACATCGAGCGAAGCGAGATATGCGACGGGGCGGGGTGAAGCAACAACGGCAGCGCAGCGGATGAACGGTTCACCCCACCCCGCCGCGAATTTCATTCGCGGCGACCCTCCCCCTCCAGGGGAGGGTGAAGCGCCTACACCGACGCCGTGGTGACGCCGCCGTCGACCACGATGGTCTGCCCGGTCATGAAGCTGGATGCGTCGGAGGCAAGATACGCCACCGCGCCGGCGATCTCGTCCGGCTCGCCGATGCGGCGCAAGGGGGTGGTGGCGCAGCGGCGTTTCAGGCGCTCCTCGTCTTCCCACAGCGCGCGGGCGAAATCGGTTTTCACCAGCCCCGGCGCCACGCAATTAACGCGCACGCCCTTGGGGCCCCATTCGCCGGCGAGGCTGCGGCACAGCGCGAAATCGGCCGCCTTGGAAATCCCGTAGGCGCCGATCACGGTGGAGCCGCGCAGGCCGCCGATCGAGGAGACGATCACCACCGAGCCGCCTCCCCGCTCCGCCATCTGCGGAATCGCGAGGCTGCACAGCCAGATGTTGCTCTTGACGTTGGAGCCCATGATCTTGTCGAAGGCTTCATCCGATATGTCGAGCAGCGGACCGTAATAAGGATTCACCGCGGCGTTGCAGATGAGGATGTCGACCTTGCCGTAATGCTTGATGCTGCCCGCGATCAGCGCTTCGACCTCGGGTTTTCGCGAAATGTTGCAGGGAATCACATGGGCGTCGCCGCCCGCTTTGCGGATGCCCTCGGCGGCGGCCTCGCAGGCTTCAGCCTTGCGGCTGGAGATTACGACTTTCGCGCCGAGTTTCGCCAGCAGTTCGGCCGAGGAACGGCCGATGCCGCGGCTGGAGCCGGTGACGACGGCGACCTTGCCGGTGAGATCGAAGGGGGTGGATTGCATTGGAGTCTCCCTCTCGCGTCATTCCGGGATGCGCCACTTGGCGCAGGCCCGGAATCCATACTCCCTGTGCTGGCGTATGGATGCTGAGCTCGAACACTGGGGTTATGGATTCCGGGCTCGCGCGAAGGCGCGCGCCCCGGAATGACGAATTAAACCAACCCGCCCTGCTCGCTGACGCGGCGCAGGTGGTAGTCGGTGTCACCGAAGGTGTTCTCGATCATGGTGAGACGCTTGAAGTAGTGGCCGATCTTGGCCTCCATGGTCATGCCGATGCCGCCATGCAGCTGGATCGCCTGCTGGCCGACGAACTTTGCGCTCTTGCCGATCTGCACCTTGGCGGCGGCGACAGCATTGGCGCGCTCCTTGGCGTCCTCGAAATCCGCGGCCATGGTGGCGAACATCGACATGCTGCGCGCCTGTTCGACCGCAACGAACATGTCGGCGGCGCGATGCTGCAGCACCTGGAAGCTGCCGATCGGCACGCCGAACTGGGTGCGGGTCTTCAGATATTCCACGGTGGACTTCAGCGATTCATCCATCGCGCCGACCGCTTCGGCGCATATCGCGATGCGGGCGTCGTCGACCACCTGCTCGATCAGCGGCAGGCTATCTTCCGGATCGCCGATCGTGGCATCGGCGCCGACCTCGACGCCGGTGAAGGTGATGTCGGCGGCGTGCAGGCCGTCCTGGGTCGGATAGCCCTTTTTCGAAACGCCATTGGCGTTGCCAGGCACCAGGAACACGCCGATGCCGCTGCTGTCGCGCTGGCCGCCCCCGGTGCGCGCGGTGACCACCAGCGTGTCGGCGGCCTCACCGTTGAGCACGACGAATTTCTCGCCGTCGATCACCCAGCCGTCGCCTTTTCTCTTGGCCGAGGTCGAAACGTCATTGAGATCGTAGCGCGAGTTCTTCTCGAGCTGCGCGAAGGCAAACGTCTTGCTGCCCTCGATGATGTCGGGGATGTGCCCGGCCTTTTGTTCGGCCGAGCCGCCGCGGCGCAAAAATCCGCCGCCGAGCACCACGGTCGGCAAGTAAGGCTCCAGCAGCAGCGCCTTGCCCAGCGCCTCCATCACGATCATGGTCTCGACCGCGCCGGCGCCGAAGCCGCCGTCGTCTTCCGAAAACGGCAGCCCGAGCAGGCCCTGCTCGGCGAGCTTGTTCCACATGCTCCTGCTCCAGCCGCCTTTTTCGGCGGCGTATTTCTTGCGGCTATCGAAGTCATAGGAGCTGTTCAAGAGCCCATCGACGCTCTCCTTGAGAAGCCGCTGCTCCTCGGACAAATCAAAATCCATTTTTCTTCTTTCCTCACAAACCAAATCAAAGTTCGTCATTCCGGGACACGCCGCTTGGCGTGGGCCCGGAATCCATAACCCCAGTCGTGGTTATGGATTTCGGGCTCGCGCCTTCGTCGCGCCCCGGAATGACGGTGGTTACAGCCCCAGCACCGCCTTGGTGATGATGTTGCGCTGGATCTCGTTGGAGCCGCCGTAGATCGAGACCTTGCGGTTGTTGAAATAGCTCGGCGCGATCTGCGCGGTCCAGTCCATCGCCTCGTTGCTGCCGTCGTCGCCGTGTTCGTCGAAAGGCGCGGCGAACGGGCCGATCACTTCCATCAACAGTTCGGTGGTGGCCTGCTGGATTTCCGAGCCCTTGATCTTGAGCACCGAGGACGCCGGGTTGGGCTTGCCCTTGCCGTGCTTGCCCTCGTCGGCAACCACGCGCAATTGCGTCAGCTCCAGCGCCTTCAGCTCGATCTCGACATCGGCGAGTTTTTCGCGGAATTTTGCGTCTTCCATGACAGGCCTGCCGCCGGACTCGACCTTGGACGCGAGATCCTTGATGCGGCGGATGCGCTCCTTGGAGACGCCGACCCGCGCGATTCCGGTGCGTTCGTTGCCGAGCAGGAATTTGGCATAGTCCCAGCCCTTGTTCTCCTCGCCGACCAGGTTTTCAACGGGCACCTCGACGTCGTCGAAGAACACCTCGTTGACCTCGAGGCCGCCGTCGATGGTCTGGATCGGACGCACCGTGATGCCCTTGGTCTTCATGTCGATCAGGATGAAGGAGATGCCGGACTGCTTTTTCGCGCCGGGATCGGTGCGGCACAGGCAGAAGATCCAATCGGCGTATTGCGCGAGCGTGGTCCAGGTTTTCTGGCCGTTGACGATATACTTGTCGCCGCGGCGCTCGGCCTTGGTCTTCAGGGAAGCGAGGTCGGAGCCCGACCCGGGCTCCGAAAAGCCCTGGCACCACCAGTCCTCGACATTGGCGATGCGCGGCAGATAGCGCTTCTTCTGTTCTTCGCTGCCGAAGGTGTAGATCACCGGGCCGACCATGCTGACGCCGAAGGCGAGCGGCGCCGGCGCCGGCGCCATCTGCAGTTCCTCATTGAAGATGTAATGCTGCACCGAGCTCCAGCCGGTGCCGCCATATTCCTTCGGCCAGTGCGTGACGTGCCAGCCCTTCTTGTTCAGGATGCGCCACCACTCGACCATCTCGTCCTTGCTGACATGACGGCCTTCCTGCAATTTCCGCCGCGTGTCCGGCGGCACGTTGTCGCGGAAGAACGCCCGCACGTCCTCGCGGAACGCTATTTCGTCCTTGCTGAAAGCGAGATCCATCGGATCCTCCTGCTGTGTGAAGAAAATTTAAACCCCCGTCATTCCGGGGCGGGAGCGAAGCGACCGAGCCCGGAATCCACAACCACGAGTCGGGGTTATGGATTCC
>NZ_DASYMN010000165.1:0-11143 GCF_036009065.1 Bradyrhizobium sp.
CCAGTATCTCTACTTCCCGGTGGTGAACTATGTGACCGGCGACCACGAGCCGATCCGCGAGATGCTCAACGATGCGGCCTGCCTGCTCGGCCTCTCCGACGGCGGCGCGCATTGCACCTCGATCATCGATGCGGGCGTGCCGAGCTACATGCTGACCCACTGGGGCCGCGACCGCACCCGCGGTCCGAAATTGCCGCTGGAAATGCTGGTGAAGCGCCAGACCAGCGAGACCGCTGACTTCTTCGGGCTGACCGATCGCGGTCGCCTCGCGCCCGGTCTGCGCGCCGACGTGAACGTGATCGACTTTGACGGCATGCGCATGCAGAAGCCCGAGCTGATCCACGACATGCCGGCCAACGGCCGGCGCTTCGTGCAGCGCGTCACGGGCTACGAGGCGACGGTTGTCGCAGGCCAGCCGATCTTCGAGCGCGGCGAGCATACCGGCGCACTGCCAGGAAAGCTGGTGCGTGCGCCGCGCGGCGAGGGCTTGTAGGCGGCCCAGCAGTCCGCAAAGGTTGACAAACTGGTCTAGTCAAACTAGTTTATCTCCATGAAGCACGTCGGCATTTTCGAAGCCAAGACCCATCTGTCCAGCCTGCTCGACGAAGTCGAGAAAGGCGGCGAGATCACGATCACGCGGCACGGCAAGCCGGTGGCGAAACTGGTCCGTACCGAAGCGGAGCTGTCGCCCGAGGAGATCAAGCGCCGTCGCGACGCGATCAAAAGCATTCGAAAACGTGCGCGGGAGATCAACGCCGGAGTGACGCATGAGGAAATCAAGGCCTGGATCGAAGAAGGCCGGCATTGATCGTTCTCGATGCGTCAATCACCGTTACCTGGCTTCTTGACGAACCGTCGGCATCGGACCTCGAGAGCGTTCTCAGCACAGAGCGCATTATCGTGCCGTCGCACTGGACCGTCGAGGTGGGTCACGCGATCCTGAAAGCCTTGCGGCGCAACACAATCAGGCAGGAGCAGTTGGTCGGCATTGCGAGTGACCTGGACGGGCTGAGCATTTCAATCCAACCGCCGATCGATGTAGCCGCAATCGTCCCGCTTCTTAACTTCGCCTGGGAGCATGGTCTGACAATGTACGATGCCGGCTATGTGCAGCTTGCGCTAAACCGAACCGCCAAGCTCGCAACGCTTGACAAGGCCATGGGCCAGACGGCGGCAAAACTCGGGATCGAGATGCTGGTCGAGTGATGGGCTTTGCTTCACCAACCGCACTGCCAAATCTCGCCGCCGACCTCCGCGCAGGCTCGCGCGCGGCGCTGGCGCGGGCGATCACGCTGATCGAGAGCCGGCGCGCCGATCATCAGGCCGCCGCGCGCGACCTGGTGCAGGCGCTGCTGCCGGACACCGGCAAGGCCGTTCGCGTCGGCATCACCGGCTCGCCCGGGGTCGGCAAATCCACCACCATCGACGTGCTCGGCATGATGCTGATCGAGCGCGGCCACAAGGTCGCGGTGCTGGCGGTGGATCCCTCCTCGGCGCGCACCGGCGGCTCGATCCTCGGCGACAAAACGCGAATGGCGCGGCTGGCGGCTTCCGATTTAGCCTACATCCGGCCCTCGCCGGCATCCGGCACCCTCGGCGGGGTGGCGGCGAAAACCCGCGAGGCGATGCTGCTGTGCGAGGCCGCAGGTTTTGACGTGGTGCTGGTCGAGACCGTCGGCATCGGCCAGTCCGAGACCGCGGTGTGCGACATGACCGATTTTTTCCTGGCGCTGATGCTGCCCGGCGCCGGCGACGAACTGCAGGGCATCAAGAAGGGTTTGGTCGAGCTTGCCGACATGATCGCGGTCAACAAGGCCGACGGCGACAACATCAAGCGCGCCAATCTCGCGGCGGCCGAATATCGCGGCGCGCTGCATATCCTCACCCCCCGTTCGGAGCACTGGCATCCGCCGGTGCTGACCTATTCGGCGCTCATGGGTACGGGGATCGACGCGCTGTGGCAGAAGGTTCTGGATCACCGCACCGCGATGCAGGCGTCGGGCGAATTCGATGCGCGACGCCGGCAGCAGCAGGTGAAATGGATGTGGTCGATGCTGGAGCAGCGGATGCTGGCGCAGCTGCGCGCCGATCCTTCCATGCGCGCGAAAGTGAAGCAGACCGAAGCCGCGGTGGCCGATGGCCGCATCACCCCGGCGCTGGCCGCGGAGCAGATCGCGGAGCTGCTGAGGTGAACCGTAACGCCTGCACCGTCATGCCCGGCCTTGTGCCGGGCATCCACGTCTTCCTTCGCTGTGCGATACTACAAGCAAGACGTGGATGGCCGGGACGAGCCCGGCCATGACGGAAAAACTTCGCATCCTCATCACCGGCTTCGGACCGTTTCCCGGCGCGCCGCATAACCCGACAATGACGCTGGTGGCACGACTGCTGCGGCTGCGCCGACCGGCGTTCTGCGAGGTCGAATTTTCAGGGCATATTTTTCCGGTGACGTACAAGGCCGTCGATCGCGAACTGCCACAGCTGCTGGCGCGGCATCGGCCGCATGCGCTGCTGATGTTCGGCCTCGCCACCCGCACGCCCTATCTGCGAATCGAGACCCGCGCCCGCAATGCCGTCACCATGCTGTGGCCGGACGCCGACCACACCCGGGTACGCAAGGGCTTGATCGCGGCTGGCGCGGGCGCGAAAATGTTCGGCCCGCACACCGCAAAACTCTTGCGCGCGGCGCTCGGTGCCGGCGTCGATGCCCGCGCCTCGCGCGATGCCGGCAGCTATCTCTGCAATTATCTGAGCTGGCGCGCGATCGAGGCGACATGTATTGACAACGGCCCTCGCCTCGCCGCGTTCGTCCATGTGCCACCGATCGCGCGCGACGGGGCATCGCACCGCAAGGGCGTGACGCCCCGCATCACGCTGGAACAGCTGGTCGATGCCGGCGAAGCGATGCTGCTGGAAATGGTGAAGCTGACGAAGCGCCGTTAACCCTACGCTCAACAATCGCCCTGGCGCTGTCCGTTCTTCACCATGCTTCGCCGTAATTCTGCGTTACGTCTTGGCGATCTTTGGCGAGGACAGCGCAGACCATGGACGTCAATCGCCGGCATCTGATCGGGGCCTCCGCGGCCGGCGTTGCCGGCGCGCTGGCGATGTCGCCGGATGCCGCGCGCGCGGCGCCGCTGACCTCCACGCTCGGGCGCGACGCCACGCAATTTGGCGTGCGGCCCGGCAGCCCGGACGAGCAGACCCGCGCGCTGCAGCGCGCGATC
This sequence comes from Bradyrhizobium sp., assembly GCF_036009065.1. Taxonomy (GTDB): domain Bacteria; phylum Pseudomonadota; class Alphaproteobacteria; order Rhizobiales; family Xanthobacteraceae; genus Bradyrhizobium. The sequence continues at coordinate 3,228 of NZ_DASYMN010000165.1, forward strand.
GACGAGGCCGCGCGCGCGCAAGTCCCGCTCGCACTGCCGCCGGGCGTGTACCGCACCGGAATGTTGCGGCTTTCCAGCGGCACGCAACTGATCGGCGTGCGCGGCGCAACGAAGCTGGTCTTCACCGGCGGCGCTTCGATGCTTTTGGGCGAAGGCGCTGGCAGCATCGGCCTCAGCAACATCACGCTGGACGGCGGCGGCATCAAGCTGCCGACGCGGCGCGGTCTGGTGCATTGCCTCGCCGGACGCGATATCCGCATCACCGATTGCGAGATCACGGGCAGCGGCGGCAACGGCATCTGGCTGGAGAACGTCTCCGGCGACGTCAGCGGCAACATTTTTACCAACATCGCGGTGACAGGCATCACCTCGTTCGACGCGCAGGGCCTGATCGTGTCGCGCAACACCATTCTGGGCACCAACGACAACGGCATCGAGATCCTGCGCAACCTCATCGGCGACGACGGCACGCTGGTGCTCGACAACCGCATCGAGGACATCAAGGCCGGCCCCGGCGGCTCCGGGCAATACGGCAACGCCATCAACGCGTTTCGCGCCGGCAACGTCATCGTGCGCGGCAACCGCATCAAGAATTGCGACTATTCGGCGGTGCGCGGCAATTCGGCGTCCAACATCCAGATATCAGGCAACAGCGTCAGCAATGTCCGCGAAGTCGCGCTGTATTCCGAATTCTCGTTCGAGGGCGCTGTGATCGCCAACAATACCGTGGATGGCGCGGCGCTCGGCGTCTCCGTCTGCAATTTCAACGACGGCGGCCGCATTGCGGTGGTGCAGGGCAACATCATCCGCAATTTGCTGCCGAAGCGGCCGATCGGCACCGCGCCCGACGACGATGCCGGCATCGGCATCTATGTCGAGGCCGACAGCTCGGTGACCGGCAATGTGATCGAGAACGCGCCGTCATTCGGCATCATCGCCGGCTGGGGAAAATACATGCGCGACGTCGCGATCACCGGCAACGTGATCCGCAACGCCTTTGTCGGCATCGGCGTCTCGGTGACATCAGGCGCGGGGACGGCGCTGGTCAACAACAACGTGATTTCCGGAGCACCGCGCGGCGCGGTGGTCGGGCTCGATCACGCACGGCCGGTGACGCCGGATCTTTCCGCCGACGGCGCGCAGCGCTTTGCGCAGGTGGTGGTGGGGACCAATGCGGTGCGGCGATAACCTCTTCGTCCTCCCCCGCGAAGGCGGGGACCCATACGCCGTGTCGCGCATGAGAAAGGCAGCGCTCGCGGCCTTTCTTTGCAAGCGCCCACGTTAGACATGGAGTCAAGGGGTTTGGGTCCCCGCCTTCGCGGGGACGACCAGTGCGCGCTACAGCGCATTACGCAGCAGCGGGTAGCGCTCCTGCATCGCGGAGAGATCGAGCGCCTGCCGCCAGCTATCATCGATCACCGTAGCTGGCGCGACATCTTGCGCAACCGTCTGCCCGGGAACGGCCCGTTCCAGAACGCCTTCCGAAATCTCCGGCGCGATCGGCGCCTCGACAATCTCCGGCACGAGTCGAATCTCGGCGCGCCGCGGCGGCGGCGGGACGTAATAACCCGACAGCGGATTGCGGCGCGGCGGTACCGGTTTCGGGCTGTTCAGCCATGAGATGTCGACGGCGGAATTATCCCGCGAGGCCTCGCGGGTTGCGAGGCTCCGCCAGGTCTCGACGGCGTTCTTGGCTTCCTGGATATTTTCCAGGAACGACGATTCGCTGTGATAGCGGCGCCAGCGCCCGGTTTCGAACAGTTCGGTGAGATGCTCGAGCCGCTGCTCGGCCAGCGCACACCAGCGGTCGAGGATTTCCTGGCCGCGCGCGGCGTCCACTCGTTGTGCCATGAAAAAGTCCGCAAGGAGGAAAACGGACGCAGACGCAACGAATCACCCCAGTCCCGATCGATATTCTGTGGAAAACTTTTGCCTTGTCCAGCCACAGCGCGAATGACGGGTCGGCTATCGACAGAAAGCGCTGCGGGTGTGGGGTTGTCCTCCCAATCCACAGTCAAGCCGCGGCAGGACATGGCGGCGATGCGCGCGATCTCTTCACCCACCCCTGCAGGGCCCTGCAGGGGGAGGGTCGGCGAACACCGAGCGAAGCGAGATGTGCGACGGGGTGGGGTGAAGCCCCGGATGCACAATTCACCCCACCCCGCCGCGCGTTACACGCGCGGCGACCCTCCCCCTCCAGGGGGCCGGGTCAAGCCCCCCAAAAACGAGAAGACCCGCCCGGGGGGACAACCGGGCGGGTCAAGCTATATAAGCGCTGGGGTGGATGGGCGCTCGCGCCGTATACAGCCTCGTTGGGGAGGGATAACCGCTCCCACCTCAATTGGTCGCGGAAGGCCGCCGGACGTTCAAAAGGTGCGCGGGTTTTTTTAACTTTTTTGGCAGCGATTCTTCTGCCCGAAAAACTACTTTTCGGCCGGCTTTTCCGGCGCCATGGCGGCCGTGGCCGGACCCAAATCTCGTGCAGGAGGAAGGGTTTGCGGCTCCGCAACGGTTACGGCAGGCGGCTGGTCCGGCGCGGCCGCGACAGGCACGCCGGCATCCGCTACCGCCGTCACGGCACGATAAGCATCGGCCTCGCCGAACGCATCGTCGCGGCCCGGGAGCCCAAGGTCGCGCGCGGTCTTCATCAGGATGGCGCGCACGTCATCGGGCCTGAGCTGCGCGCGCCACAACGATCTCCTTGCGCAATCATTTGCGCAAATTCCGATCGCAAAACGCGCGCCCGGTGCGCCTCGGATCTCACTGCGCGGGGGCCGCCAGCTGAACGATCTTTTCGTTCTGCAGCCGGGTCATCAGGCCGGCAACCTCCTGCCGCGACATCGGCTTGTCGCCGAATTGCAGGCGGAACATGCCCCCCGCGGTGCTGTCGATGATAACAGCCTGGTTGGCGTCGAGAAACGCCGTGATATCGGACACGCGCGCCTCCGGCGCGAACCTGACAAAAGCGCGCGGCCCTGAATTGGGGGCGAGCGAGCGGGTGATGGTCTCCGCCGGGCCGGACCAGGATGCGGTGTGGAACGATCCGGGCTGCTGCCTCGCCAGGATCGCGCCGATCGCACCGGCCTGCAGCAGCAGCAACACGGCGCCGAGCGCAGCCGCATAAGCCAGCGTGCGCGGCGACAGGCCTGCAAAAAATTCCGATATCCGCGCGGAGATGTTGATCGACACCGACGGCTTGCGCACAGGCTCGGCGTCGATTGCCGCGAACAGTTTTTGCATCGCGCGCGCCGACGGCGCACCGAGGCTTTCATTGAGCGCGATGGTTTCGGCGTATTCTTCCCTTATCGCGGCGTACTGCTTGGCCAGCGACGGATCGCGCAGAAGCGCGTCCTCGACGCGCCTTGTATCGCGCGCGCTCAGCGTGCCGGCGGCATGCCAGGGCAGCAGCGCCTCGATTTCTCCGGGCTGTTGCTCCAGGGCCGTCTTGTTCGTTGCCATCATGGCCAGCCTCGTTCGACGCCGGCTGCCTTCAGCAGATCGGCCAGTTTCTTGCGCGCATAAAACAGGCGCGTCTTGATGGTGTTCTCCGGAATCCCGACGATTTCGGCTCCCTCTTCCACGGATTTCTCGTGATAGTAGACGAGATCGACGATCTCCCGGTGATCGGACGAAAGCTGTGTCAGGCACTTTCGCAACGCTTGGCTCGTATCCCTCTTCTGAACCGTCACTTCCGGATCGTCGGACGTATCCTCGATCGCGTTGGCGGCCTCGTCATCCAGTTCGGCGTCCTTCCTGCAACGCATCGCCGAAAGGGCCTTGAATCGCGTAATCGCCAGCAGCCAGGTGGAAACGGCGATCGGCCTTCGAACTTGCCGGCCTGACGCCACACGTCGAGAAAAACCTCACTGATAAGATCTTCCGCGACCTGTTCGTTCCGCACGAGCCGCAGCCCGAAGCGAAACACCCTGACATGGTGCCTTCCGTACAGCACCTGCATGGCGAGCCGGTCGCCTTGGGCGATCCGAGCGATCAGGACGTGGTCCGAAGCCGCCTGTGTCGCACTCAATGGCCGTCTCGCAGGGTTGGTCGGGCTGGCATGCCAGGAGGTTCGACTAGGAAGGCAAAAATCTTCGCAAACGAGCCGAATTTGCCCAAAAGCATAGGTGATCTACCGCACACAGGGGGTCCGCGTGCCAAAAGAGCACAGCAAAGGAGAGATGGTTGGTATCATAGTATGGAAATTCCCGAAACGCCCCTGAGCGGTTCCCTTAAGGACTCACCGGTCGGCGCACACTATCAGACGACGCCAAATTCCCATTGGCCGTGGGCCAGTAGCAGGCGGGCAGCGCTGCAACTCACGGTCAAAGATACCAAACCTAAAGGCTTTTCTCTCTAGAGTCCCCGGTCCAATTCCAGCAACCGCGAGACCATGGGCACCGCCGCCTCCTCCTTCCCAAATCCGATTGCCGGCGAGATGGAAGGCGTCGACCGCCCGCCGACGCCGAAGGCACTCGCGCGCCGGGCGAAACAGCGGCGCCAGATGCTGGGGATGATCGGCGGCAGCTACGTCGTCGATGCCGTGATCCTTTTGATCTACGCCTACGCCGGGACCATCCCGGCGACGATCGGTGCGGCATTCGGAATCTGCGGCCTCGGCTCGGTTGCCTGCTTCATCACGCTGTCGGAATCCGGGATCAACGACCGCTTCAAGGATCACTACTTTGTCATGCAGCAGTCGATGGTCAGCCTCGCCATCCTGCTGGTCTTCGCCTGGCTCGTGCCGGAGGTGGGCATCCTGTTTCTCTGTGCGCTGTTCATCGTGTTCAGCTTCAGCGCGCTGCGCTCGACGCCGCGGCAGACGGCCATTGCCTTCGCCGCGATGGCCTTCGGCCTGGCGGCGCTGTTTCTCTTGACCGACAAACCGATCTCGATCCCGCACGGCAGCCATGTCGAGCGTTCCGCCACCATGCTGGTGTTCGTCCTCACCATCGGGCGCTGCATGTTCCTCGGCATTTTCGCAAGCTCGCTGCGTGAATCGCTTTACCGGCGCGGCGTACAGCTGAGGGAAGCTTACCGGCGCATCGAGGAACTGGCCGAACTGGATGAGCTGACCGGCTCGTTCAACCGGCGCTGCATCATGCGGATGCTGGAAGACGAGATCGCCCGCGCCCATCGCACCAAGGCGGCGTTCTCGGTGGCGCTGATCGATCTCGACTGGTTCAAGCGCATCAACGACGCCTATGGCCATCCGACCGGCGACGAAGTGTTGCGGACCTTTGCCATCACGGTGTTTGCCAATATCCGTAGCATCGACCGCTTCGGCCGCTACGGCGGCGAGGAATTTTTGCTGATCCTGCCCGACACGCCGCACGACGTCGCCGCGCGCATTCTCGACCGCCAGCGCGGGATCATCGCGGATCTCGACTGGAGCGCGTTCTCGCCGGGCATGCGCGTGACGATTTCCGCAGGGATAGCCACGCTTCTGGCGAACGAAGCCCCCGACGCCCTCCTCGCGCGCGCCGACAGCGCGCTTTACGCAGCCAAGGCACGAGGACGCAACCGCATCGCCAGCGCCTGACCCGATCCGTTTCCATTTGCCGGCGATGAACACGCCACCTGTTTATTTGAATGCTTCAGGACAGAGTCATGAATTCGAAATCCACCAACGCTTCAACAGAATTGCTCGATGAACTGCAGACCACGCTCGCGCACGGCACCGTCGCGCGCCGGGTCGAGACGCTGCGCCGCGTCACCGACCTTTTTCTGGGCGGCGCCGTCGACTACTCCGACGAGCAGATCGCGCTGTTCGACGATGTCTTCCATTGCCTGATGCGGCACATCGAGGCGGCCGCCAAGGCGCTGCTCGCAAGCCGCCTCGCGCCCATCGGCACTGCACCGCCGCTGACCATCCGCGCGCTGGCGTTCGACGATCTGATCGAGGTCGCTGCCCCGGTGCTCTCGCAGTCGGAGCGGCTCGACGACGAGGCGCTGATCGAAACCGCGCGCAGCAAGAGCCAGGCGCATCTGATGGCGATCTCGACGCGGAAAACCTTGAGCGGTGCGGTGACCGACGTGCTGATCCTGCGCGGCGACGACGACGTGGTGCAAAACACCGTCAACAATCCCGGCGCTGAGTTCACCGAGCGCGGTTTTGGCCGGCTGGTGGCGCGCGCCGAAGGCGACGACAACCTGGCGACCTGCATCGGCCTGCGGCCTTCGATACCGCGGCATCATTACCTGAAACTGATCGCCAAGGCCTCTGCGACGGTGCGGGCGCGGCTCGAGGCGGCCAATCCGCCATTGGCGGGAGACGTTACGGCGGCGGTGCGCGAAGCGACGCGGCGCGCGCGCTCGGCGCCATCGGCGGTCAGCCGGGAAACCCTCATCGCGCAGGGTCTCGTCAAATCGCTGTACGAGGACGGCCGGCTCGACGAGCATCAGATCGCGGCATTCGCGGAAACCGGCAAGTTCGACGAAACCAATGCTGCGATCGCGGCGCTCGCCAACGTGCCGCTCGCGGTGGCCGAAACCATGATGGTGGAATCCCGCTCCGAAGGCGTGCTGATCCTGGCAAAAGTGTCGGGGATGTCCTGGTCGACGGTGAAGGCAATCATCAACATGCGCGACGAACTGTCCGGCATGGACCGCACCAATCTCGAAGCCTGCCGGCAAACCTACGAACGGCTGCGCACCTCGACCGCCCAGCAGGTGCTGCGCTTCCACCGCATGCAGCAGACCGCCGCGCCGGCGGCGTAGCGGCGGGCGCAAGAGTAGCCTGCAGCCCGGATTTCGCTTCGCTTCATTCGGGCTACTTGCTATGGGCTGATTGTTGCCAGGCGTTCGCGGTCACAGTTGCGCTTCAAAAAAAGCGATCGTCCTTGCTTTCGAGTCGTCGCGTGCCTTGGTATTGTCAGGATCGGTACCTATAAAGCCATGGTTGGCACCCTTATAGACAAACTCCGTCGTCGTTGAAGGGTAGCTCGCTCGAAGTTCGTCGAAAATTTTTTTGCCGTTGAGTTCGTATAATACCAGTTGATCCGCGGCTCCATGATGAATCTGAGTGTGCAACGTCAGGCTGTCGCTCGAACCTATACCGTCAAATCTGGGGGCGAAGAATTCGACCAACACCTTCGCACTCGCCCGAAGCCGCAAACACAAATGACCGCCCAGGGAGAATCCCAACAAGCCAATTCGCGACCCATCGACGTCCGCGAGTTTCTTCGCATGTATCACCGCATCGGCAAGTGTTGCTTGCCAAGCGGGTCGATTTGGCAGAATCAATTCGGGAGAGACGGGCGGTGTTGTGTTCGTTCTGGCGAAGTAATCCGGGACTGACACAACGAACCCTTTCTTGGTGAGATCATCGGCGTAGCCTTCGATCATCGTTTTCCAGGTCCCGTGCAGGTCGTCGGTCAGCCCTTCACTGCCATATGCAATAATGACCACCCCTCCATTTGCCGGACCCGATGGACGAAACACTTTAGTCGTGATTTTTTGTGTGCCACTCATGAAACTTTCTGGGCTTGACATCGTCGTCCTCCTCGTCGATTGCAGATGAGCGCGTAGGGCGGATTAGCGAAGCGTAATCCGCCATTTCACCTCACAAGGACGGCGGGTTACGCCTTCGGCTAACCCGCCTACGCGCTTCGCTCCACGCAGCTCCACAGTGATAGGACGGCAGCGGGTGGCATTCCCAGGTGTCCAACGATCAAGGCCATGGCGGTTCCTCTCACGCTTGTTACTGCCGCGATCCTGCACCGCCGCAGAGCCTTTTGCAACCCCAGGTAAGCGTAGCCGCTGATGCAAACCCGTGAAGCAGGCGTAGCCCGGGCTACGAGCTAAAAGAAGCGACTTCGAAGCTGCGTGTGCGGCTGGGGACGCAAGAACCATCGGGCTTGAAGCATCGCAGACCACTTATCGGTGTAGCCGATAGCAAGTTGCCCAGATGAGTTCAG
>NZ_DASYMN010000166.1:0-8712 GCF_036009065.1 Bradyrhizobium sp.
GCCGCCGATCTGTCCGAGCAGATTTCGACCGCCGGCATGGAAGCCTCCGGCACCGGCAACATGAAGCTCGCGCTCAACGGCGCGCTGACCATCGGCACGCTGGACGGCGCCAATCTCGAAATCCGCGATCATGTCGGCGCGGAAAACATCGCGATCTTCGGCATGGAGGCGATGGACGTGGTGGTGCGCCGCAAGCAGGGGCTGGACGCCACCGATGTCATTGCGCGATCGCCGCATCTGGCGCGCGCGATCGCCGCGATCGAGCGCGGCGATTTTTCGCCCGACGATCCCAGCCGGTTCGAATCGGTCGCGCATGCGCTGCGCCATCTCGACCACTACATGGTCAGCGCCGATTTCGACGCCTATTTCGAGGCCCAGCGCGGCATCGACGCGCGCTGGCAGGTGGTCCCGGCCTGGACCCGGGCCAGCATTCTCAACGTCGCGCGGATGCCGTGGTTCTCCTCCGACCGCACCATCCGCGAATACGCCGGGGATATCTGGAACGTGCCGGTGAAGCCAACCGCGCAACCTTCGCCGGCGCGGCAGGCGAAGGGCTAGCTCACCGACCCTCATCCTGAGGAGCGGCGCCTTCGCCGCGTCTCGAAGGATGAGCGCCGCGCTCGCATGGTTCGAGACGCGCGCAAGAGCGCGCTCCTCACCATGAGGTTCTGAGTCCAAACCATTACTTCCAAGGTCATTGCATTCGGCGCAATTCCGCGAAATATGGGCGGAGCATTCTGAGGATTTCATGCTCACCAAAGCACCGCATCTGTTCGACGACGCAACGGGCGTTGCCGCCGGCGACAGCCGGTGGAGCGGCCATACCAGCGACAACTACTGGGCCTTCGTCGGCCCGTTCGGCGGCGTCACCGCGGCGACCATGCTGCGCGGCATCCTCGAACATCCGCAGCGCTCCGGCGATCCGCTGGCGCTCACCGTGAATTTCTGCGCGCCGATCGCGCAAGGCCCGTTCGATCTCGACGTCCGCCTGATCAAGGCCAACCGTTCGACGCAGCACTGGTCGGTCGAACTCACCCAGGGTGGCGCCGAGGCCGCGACCTTTGCGACCGCCGTGTTCGCGGTGCGCCGTCCGTCATGGTCGCACCAGCCGGCGCAGCCTCCGAAGGCCCCGCCATTCGAAGCGGCGCGGCCTTATCCGAAAGGCGGTCTCGCGATGTCGTGGGTGCGGCAATATGATTTCCGCTTCGTCGAGGGTGAGCCGCAATTCGCCGGCGCCCCGCATGCCGCACCGGCAAGCGCATTCTCCAAACTATGGATCGGCGATCACAAGCCGCGCAAAATCGACGTGCTGTCGCTGATGTCGATGTCCGATGCCTTCTTCGGCCGCATCTTCCACGTCCGCAATGAATTCGTGCCGTTCGGCACCGTGTCGCTGACGACTTATTTTCACGCCGACGCCGACGATCTCGCGGCCGAAAATATCAGCCAGGTTCTCGCGGTGGCCGACGCCAAAATCTTTCACAAGAGTTTTGGCGACCAGAGCGGCGAGCTGTGGTCGCCGACCGGCCGCCTGCTCGCAACCACGACCCAGATCGCGTATTTCAAGGCGTGAGACGATTCCAGTTTGGATACTTGGTCATGACCGGGCTCATGGCCAGACCAACACTGCCGTCATCCTGAGGCGCTCGCCGTGTTCGGCCGAGCCTCGAAGGACGGGCCACAAGTGCCCGCGGCCATCCTTCGAGACGCACGCAAGAGCCTGCTCCTCAGGATGACGGTCAAATGTGCGGCTCGGAAGATTCTTCTCGGACATTCTGACCAGCGCGCGCGGTCACCGCAATGTGATTGCTTCCGTCAGTCGCGTGATGAGGTTCAAAATTGATGCATGATGCGCGCGCTTTGATCTGGCATTTGTGCGCACCAATCCCTATCTGTCGGATCAGGTAGGAAATTCGACCCAACAACAACACTCCGCAAAGGAGCCATCCATGGCGAACGTCCTAACCACTGGGGCCTGGCTTTCCGCCCCGACCAAAAAACCCTCATTTTTCGCACGATTGTTGCGCGCTCAGGTCGAAGCCCGTCAGCGGCATGCGGATCGTGTGGTTGCGCGATATGTTGCCATCCACGGCGACAAACTGACGGATGACGCAGAGCGTCAAATCGAGCGCCTGCTTTTCAAGGCAGGGCGGTAGTCATGGTCACACTCTTCATCGTGCACGTGGCAAACAAGCTCGTTCGCTTTGCGACGGATGTTCGCGACATCTGGAGCGAAACTCAGCGACTTCGCCGTGTACTTCCCGGTCCCACCGAGGAGTAGCTACACTCGCGTCAGCCTGCGTTACGCAATGCGCCGTCATCCTGAGGTGCTCGCCGTCTTCGGCGAGCCTCGAAGGATGGGCCACACGCGGCCATCCTTCGAGACGCCGCGCAAGCGCGCGCCTCCTCAGAGTTTGTGAATCTATTCGAATTTCGACGTTTCTGCGGGTCCTAAGTCTTTGATTTGACTCATGTCGGAAAACGCAAAAATCAATAGATTCACAAGCTCTCAGGATGAGGAAGGAATGCGTGGCTGGATTCCGGGTTCGCACGCGCAAGGGCGCGTGCGCCCCGGAATGACGAGTTGCTATTACTCCGCAGCGAGCTTGAGATCCGGCGCCGCGGCGCGGACGTCGGCATCGACGTCCTTTTCGAACTTGGCGAAATTCTTCGCGAACATGCCGACCAGCGCGCGGGCGGTCTTGTCGAACTCGGCCTTGTCGGCCCAGGTCTTGATCGGGTCGAGGATGTGCGGCTCGACGCCGGGCAGCGAGGTCGGCACCGCGAAGCCGAAATACTTGTCGGTGCGGAAATCGGCCGATCGCAGCGAGCCGTTCAGCGCCGCGGTCAGAAGCGCGCGCGTCACCTTGATCGGCATGCGCCGCCCGGTGCCGTATTTGCCGCCGGTCCAGCCGGTGTTGACCAGCCAGCAATCGACATTGTGTTTGGCGATCAGGTCGCGCAGCAAGTTGCCATAGACGGAAGGATCGCGCGGCAGGAACGGCGATCCAAAACAGGTGGAGAATTCCGGTTCGGGATCGTTGCCGAGCCCGCGTTCGGTGCCCGCGACCTTGGCGGTGTAACCGGACAGGAAGTGATACATCGCCTGCGCCGGGTTGAGTTTTGCGATCGGCGGCATCACGCCGAAGGCGTCGGCCGCCAGCATCACCAGGTTCTTCGGATGACCGGCGCGGCCGGTTCTGGAAGCATTCGGGATGAAATCGAGCGGATAGGCCGAGCGGGTATTTTCCGTTTTCGAGCCGTCATCGAAGTCGGGCTCGCGGGTGTTCTCGTCGAGCACCACGTTCTCCAGCACCGCCCCGAAACGTTTGCTCGCGGCATAGATCTCCGGCTCGGCTTCCTGCGACAGCTTGATGCATTTGGCGTAGCAGCCGCCTTCGAAATTGAAGATGCCGTCCGCGCCCCAGCCGTGCTCGTCGTCGCCGATCAGCGTGCGTTTCGGATCCGCGGACAGCGTGGTCTTGCCGGTGCCGGAGAGGCCGAAGAAGATCGCAGCATCGCCGTCGGGCCCGACATTGGCCGAACAATGCATCGGCATCACGCCCTTTTCGGGCAGATAATAGTTCAGCGTGGTGAACACGCTCTTCTTCATCTCGCCGGCATAATAAGACCCGCCGATCAGCACGATCTTGCGGGCGAAATCGATCGCGACCACGTTTTCCGAGCCCACGCCGTGGCGTTTGGGATCGGCCCTGAAGCTTGGCAGATCGATGATGGTGAGTTCGGGCACAAAGTCGGCGAGCTCCGATGCTTCGGGACGGATCAGCAGCGTGCGGATGAACAGCGAATGCCACGCGAGCTCGGTGAAGACGCGGGTCTTGATGCGAAGGCTCGGATCAGCGCCGCCATAGAGGTCCTGCGCGAACAGCGTCATGCCTTCGGCATGCTTGATGAAATCCTGGTAGAGCGCTTCGAACTGCTCCGAGGTGATCGACCGATTGCCGTCCCACCACATGTTCTTGTCGGTGGTGGCGTCGCGAACCGTGAACTTGTCCTTGGGACTGCGGCCGGTGAACTCGCCGGTGTCCGCGCACAGCGCGCCGTCCGACGACAACACCGCTTCGCCGGCTTGAAGCGAATGCTCGTAAAGCTGCGGCGCGCCGAAATTCCAGTTTACGGCCGCAAGATTTTTTAAGCCGAATTTGTCGGCGCCGAAGGCACCGTTGCGTACGCCCGTCTCTTGCACGGAAGCTTCCTCCTCGAACCCGCGGTTCTCCAGCGCGTTTGCCGCAAAACGCGCCTCACGTCGCGGTGACCGTCAATATAGCCTTCCGGCCCTGGTCCGGCGACCTAATACTGACGAACGCCGGACTTGCCAAGCCGATCCGGGGAAATTTGGTTTATTCGACGGCGCCTTGCGCGCTTGCGGCAGTGCGGGCCTGTTCGGCAAGCTCTTTCAATATCTTCCGCAGTGCGGCAGGAGTGACAATCCGCCGCGGAAATTCCAGCCGCAGCGTTTTTGCGCCCGCCTGCATATCCATGCCATCCGGGTCGCAGCCGGTGCAGCGCCAGTCCGCTTCTTCCGCGCCGAGCAGTTGCGTGGCGTAGAGATTCATCGCGTCGCGATGATCGGCATTCATGTGCGCGATGGCGCCCTGCTCGGCCTCCAGCAGCGCATCGGCATCGGAAATGTCGGTCAGAAACTGCTCAGGCTTGAGGTCCACGATCCGGCCAAAACCGGCGACCAGATGCGCGCCCGCCGGCCTTATCCTAAAAAACGAAAAATCCTTAAAATTTACAAAGACTTCGGCGGGAGGATGGGCGTTGAGGTAGCGCCGGCGCAAAACCGTCTCATCGGTATCCCCGGCCTGCTCGGCCCGGCCGGCCAGCATGATCCGCGCGCCCTCCAGGGGATCGCCTTCGGCGCGCTCGTCCAGCATCAGCGAGACCCTGGGATCGCCAAGGATGTTCTTTGTATGCAGCGCCAGCCGCGAAATCAGCAGGATTGGCGAGCCATCCGAGTTACTTGCCACATTGACCAGCGAGCAATAGGGATCGCCGCTATCCCGCATCAGGGTCGCCAGCGCGCCCTGCCGGCTGCGCCGCAGCAGCGACCGGGCCAGTCCAGCGGCGCTAAAATGGGCGGTTTCCTGCATCGATCAAATCCAGCATCTCATTGCAAAAGGAGCCTTATTTGAGTTAAAGCGGTGCCTATATGGGATTGGAACCCGCTGATCATTCATGCGTTTTCCGGGAACGCGGTCACACTTCAGCCCAGCTTGCATTGCTCGTTGATCGAGTTCGAAGCCCCACTTATACGGCACTTTGCTGGACCGCCGTCATTCCAAGCCACTTTCGGAAAGCAGGCTCATGCCCACAATCGCCTTGGTCGACGACGACCGCAACATTCTCACATCGGTCTCGATCGCGCTGGAAGCCGAAGGCTATCGCATCATGACCTACACCGATGGCGCCTCGGCGCTCGACGGATTCCGCACCAGCCCGCCGGATCTAGCGATCCTCGACATCAAGATGCCGCGCATGGACGGCATGGAGACGCTGCGCCGGCTGCGTCAAAAGTCCGACCTGCCGGTGATTTTTCTCACCTCCAAGGATGAAGAGATCGACGAATTGTTCGGCCTCAAAATGGGTGCCGACGATTTCATCCGCAAGCCGTTCTCGCAGCGGCTGCTGGTCGAACGCGTCAAGGCGGTGCTGCGCCGCGCGGCGCCGAAAGACCCGGCCGCAGCGCCAAAGGAAACCGACGCCAAGGCGCTGGACCGCGGCCTGTTGCGGATGGATCCGGAGCGCCACACCTGCACCTGGAAGAACGAGCCGGTCACGCTGACCGTCACCGAGTTTCTGATCCTGCAGGCGCTGGCGACGCGCCCCGGCGTGGTGAAAAGCCGCAACGCCCTGATGGACGCAGCCTATGACGACCAGGTCTATGTCGACGATCGCACCATCGACAGCCACATCAAGCGGCTGCGCAAGAAGTTCAAGGTGGTGGACGACGATTTCGAGATGATCGAAACCCTGTACGGCGTCGGCTACCGCTTCAAGGAAACCTGATACAACCGTCATTCCGGGGCGCGCGGAGCGCAAGCCCGGAATCCATAACCACCGGCGGGAGTATGGATTCCGGGCCTGCGCCAAGAAGCGCATCCCGGAATGACGTGTGCTAGATTGGCGCGACTACAACCGAACGGTTTTTGGCCATTGCTTGATCGAACCCAGCCTGATCCGAGCGTGAATGCCGAGGGCGCCGCGCCGGCCCTCGCCCCGGACGATGCTGCCGCCGGCGATACCCGGGCGCAGACCCAGGTCCAGGGTTGGCAGCGCCTGCTCGGCTGGCTGCGCCGGGCCGGACAGTTTTTCTTCGCGCTCTCCTTTTCGAGCCTGACCCGCCGCATTGTCTCGCTCAATCTCGCCGGCCTGATCGCGCTGGTGGCGAGCATTCTCTACCTCTCGCAATTCCGCGCCGGCCTGATCGACGCGCGTGCGCAAAGCCTGCTGGTACAGGCCGAAATCATCGCCGGCGCCATTGGGGCCTCTGCCACGGTCGAGACCAACACCATCACCATCGATCCCGACCGGCTGCTCGATCTCAAGCCCGGCGAATCCTACGGCGCTCCGGATGAATTTTCCGGTCTCGATTTCCCGATCAATCCGGAGCGGGTCGCGCCGGTGCTGCGGCGGCTGATCACGCCGACCAAGACGCGCGCCCGGATCTATGACCGCGACGGCGTGCTGATTCTCGACAGCCGCAGCCTTTATGGCCGCGGCGACGTGCTGCGGTTCGAATTGCCGCCGCCCACCACCGAAAAGCCCGGCATCGCCGAGCGCGCCATGGTCGCGGTCCGCACCTGGCTCAATCGCGGCGACCTTCCTTTATACCGCGAACTCGGGCCCGAGAACGGCAAAGGCTACAGTGAAGTCCAGCAATCGCTCGTCGGCCAGAAGAGCAGCATGGTGCGCATCAACGAGCGCGGCGAAGTGATCGTCTCGGTGTCGGTACCGGTGCAGCGGTTCCGCGCCGTGCACGGCGCGCTGATGCTCTCGACGCAGGGCGACGACATCGACCAGATGGTGACCGCCGAACGCCTCGCCATTCTGAAAGTATTCGGCGTCGCTTCCGCTGTCATGATCGTGCTGTCGCTGCTGCTGGCAAGCACGATCGCCGGACCGGTGCGGCGGCTGGCCGACAGCGCCGAGCGTGTTCGCCGCCGCATCCGGACCCGCGTGGAAATTCCCGACTTCACCGGGCGCCGCGACGAGATCGGGCATTTGTCCGGCGCGCTGCGCGACATGACCGACGCGCTGTACAATCGCATCGAGGCCATCGAAACATTCGCCGCCGATGTCGCCCATGAACTGAAGAATCCCTTGACGTCGCTGCGCTCGGCGGTGGAAACGCTGCCGCTGGCGCGAAACGAGAACAGCCGCGCGCGGCTGCTCGCGGTGATCGAACACGACGTGAGACGGCTCGACCGCCTGATATCCGACATTTCCGACGCCAGCCGCCTCGATGCCGAACTGCAGCGGCAGGACGAGGCGCCGGTCGCTCTGCGCCGCCTGCTCAGTACGCTGACATCGGTCGCCAACGAAACCCGGCTCGGCCACGATGTCGCGGTCGAGGCCCGCTTCGAGGGCAGCCCGCGAGATACGTTTTCGATCCCCGGCCACGATTCGCGGCTGGGACAGGTGATCTCCAACCTGCTGGTCAACGCGCAATCGTTTTCTTCATCCGGCGGCAAGGTCCGCATCGTCTGCCGCCGCGTGCGCTCCGAAATCGAGATCGTCGTCGACGACGACGGGCCCGGCATTCGCGAGGACGCGCTGGAGAAAATCTTCGAGCGGTTTTACACCGACCGCCCGCATCAGGGTTTTGGGCAGAATTCCGGATTGGGCCTGTCGATTTCGAAGCAGATCATCGAAGCCCACCGCGGCCGCATCTGGGCCGAGAATCGTAGCGGTCCCGTCAACGCCGGCGGCGAGGCCACCGTGGCCGGCGCGCGCTTCGTGGTGCGGCTGCCCGCGCCATGACGGCGGACGGCAGCAGCATACATGCCTCCGCGGTGCTGGTGGGGGAGCGCGCGGTCCTGATCCGCGGTCCCTCGGGATCCGGCAAATCGCGGCTCGCCTTCGATCTCGTTCTCGCCGGACGCGCGGGACAGATTCCCGAAGCCGTGCTGGTTGGGGATGATCGCGTCCATCTCGAAGTGTTGCAGGGCGGGCTCGTCGTGCGGCCGGCGCGCGAACTGGCCGGACTGATCGAAATTTACGGGCTCGGCATTCGCCGCTGCGATTTTGCCGAACAGGCAGTGGTGGGGCTGGTGGTGGACCTGTCGGCGGCTGACGCCGAACGGCTGCCTGCGCCCGACGCCCTGTTCACGGGCATATCAGGTGTCATATTACCGCGAATTCCCGTGAATTCGCGCTTTCAGCCATTGCCCGTGGTGGTCGCCGCGCTGTCCACACGACCTTCTGATGATTGCTCTAAGGGAATTGGTAACCATATAAGCCCCACTATCGCCACCCAGTAGACCGGCGCTGGCTCCCCCTCATTACTATTAAATCAGGGAGAATCGCGAAGATCCCCTCTTGCGTAGGGGCTCCGGATGGTCAAAGTGGCCCGTTCGTGCGGTGCACCAAAAGCACCCGCGAGGAGTTTCCGATGATTGGTCTGGTACTTGTGACCCATGGGCGCCTTGCCGACGAGTTCAAGGCGGCGCTCGAACATGTAATGGG
>NZ_DASYMN010000167.1:0-1614 GCF_036009065.1 Bradyrhizobium sp.
CCGAGACGCTCTGTATGCTGGCTATCGCTATCCCGCTGAGCTGATCAGCTATGCGGTCTGGCTGTATTTTCGGTTCCCGTTGAGCCTGCGCATGGTTGAGGAGATGCTGGCGGCTCGCGGCATCTCGGTCACCTACGAGACGATCCGGCAGTGGGGCTTGAAGTTCGGCCGGGCGTTCGCCAATCGCATCCGCCGGCGAGCCCCGGGCCGGGGCGACAAGTGGCACCTGGACGAGGTCGTCATCACCATCGCCGGCAAGAAGCATTGGCTGTGGCGAGCCGTTGATCAGGAAGGCTTTGTGCTCGATGTCCTGGTTCAGAGCCGGCGCGACAAGAAGGCGGCCAAACGTCTATTGCGCAAGCTGCTGAAGAAGCAGGGGCGGGCGCCCCGTGTGCTGATCACCGACAAGCTGCGCAGCTATGCCGCCGCCAAGCGCGAGATCATGCCGGGCGTCGAGCACCGCCAGCACAAGGGCCTGAACAACCGGGCGGAGAATTCGCATCAACCAACGCGACAACGCGAGCGGATCATGAAGCGGTTCCAGTCGCCGCGGCAAGTGCAGCGGTTTCTGTCCATCCACGATCCGATCGCCAACCTCTTCTCCCGCCGTCCCGATCAAGACACCGCCACCACGTTTTATGCCGCTCGCAGCCAAGCATGCACGACCTGGACCGAGGTGACTGGCGTCGCCATGGCTGCATGATCGCAGCTGTCGACAACCCCGTGCCTTTCGCCGTTCTAAGCTGGACTTTGGCGGTTTTGAGCTATGTCAGGCCGCATAGGACATAAGCTCCGTCAATCGCTGTTGTAGAGGCCTCGGCTTTTCGGCGGTTCGCGGTCGTGACCGCCAAGTCGGAAAATCATCCCGCCACAGGATCGGGCGCACCGCCTCTTCCGCCCAAAGGGTCCGCCGGACAGCGGCGAGGCCATCGGAGAACGTCGGGTTCGGGTTCTTGTACCATGCAGCGCCAAGGACCGGCAGCCTACCGGTCCGTTCCGCCAGCTCGCTGGCCCACAGCGTCACCAGCGAGAACAACCCGCGTAGCAGCGGCGTGGTGCGCTGGATCGCCGGATCCGACCATTGACGTTGGGTCTCGACCCCGAGATGGCGACGGGTTTCCGCGAAGCTGACCTCCACCGCCCAGCGCCTCGCGTACCACGTCAAGATTTCCAAGGCCGTTCGCTGCGGATCGGAGCAGACGAAGGCACGTGTCTCGGCGCGTCCGGTCGGGTCCCTGGTCAGAACCCATCGCACCGGCACGGTCATCGCATGCGCGTTCCACAGCGCCGTTCCGGTCGCGACGTCGATGTCGCGATCCATCAAGCCATCTTTCGTCCGCCACCCCGGAACGGTCATGCGCGCCCACTTCGTGGCTTTCCGGACCGCCCGCGTCTTGAGCGTCAACTGACGCGTGCCGACGACGCGCGAGCTGCCTTTCTGTCCTTTCTTGCGTGGTGGCGGCGGGTTGAAGAACCGCGCGTCCATCCGCCAGCGCGCCACGCACACCGCGCGGTCTTTCAACCTCCGGAAAACCGCCAGGCTGGCGAAGGCGCCGTCCCCGACCATCACCAGCAGCCGGCCAGCAAGCCAGCGGGCGATCAGCCGCATGCCCC
>NZ_DASYMN010000168.1:0-2003 GCF_036009065.1 Bradyrhizobium sp.
TGGCGGATGCCGGAAAAGACCAAAGCCGAATTCCGCGACGACGGCTTCTTCATCACCGGCGATCTCGGCAAGATCGACGCCGAGGGCTATGTGCACATTCTCGGCCGCGGCAAGGATCTGGTGATCTCCGGCGGCTTCAACGTGTATCCGAAGGAAATCGAGAGCGAGATCGACGCCATGCCCGGCGTGATCGAGGCCGCGGTGATCGGCGTGCCGCATGCCGATTTCGGCGAGGGCGTCACGGCGGTTGTCGTCTGCGATAAAAACGCCGGCGTCGATGAAGCCACGGTACTGAAGGCGCTCGACGGACGTCTCGCGAAATTCAAGATGCCGAAGCGCGTGTTCATCGTCGACGAGTTGCCGCGCAACGCCATGGGCAAGGTGCAGAAGAACATTCTGCGCGATGCCTATGCCGGGATCTATGCGAAGTAGGCTAGATCGTCATTGCGAGGAGCCCTTGCGACGAAGCAATCCAGCCTGCGCTTGTTGCTCTGGATCGCTTCGCTTCGCTCGCAATGACGGGTTTACAGCAAGCTGATCACGAACCTGCTCCCGACAATAAACAAATAACACCCGAACGCCATTTCCAGCGTGCGCTTCGACATCGCGTGCGCGGCCTTGACGCCGAGCGGCGCGGTCAGGAGGCTGGTCGGCATCACCAGCGCTGCCCCGATCAGCGAGACGTAGCCGAGCGCGAACGGCAATTGCAGCGCGGTGACGTCAGGGTATCGCGCCGCCGCGGGCCAGCCGGCGTAGATGTAGCCGAGCGCGCCGGGGATCGAGATCAGCACTGCCAATGCCGAGGACGTCGCCACCGCCTGATGGATCGGCCGGCCGTAAAATGTCATCAGCAGATTGGAAAACAGCCCGCCGCCGACCCCCATCAAGGTCGAGAGCAGCCCGACCATGCCGCCGTATACTCTCATCAGAAAACCGCTCGGCAGCGTGTCGCCGAGCCGCCATGAATCGCGGCCGAACAGCAGCCGTATCGCGGCCGACCACGCCACCGCGACGAACACGACTTTGAACAGCCGCTCCGGCGCATAGCGCGCGATCAGGCTGCCGAGGATGACGCCGGAGATCACCGGCGCCGCCCAGACCCGCAGCACCTTCATGTCCACCGCGCCGCGCAGATAATGCGCGCGAAACGAACTGATCGAGGTCGGGATGATGATCGCCAGCGAGGTGCCGATGCACAGCGGCATCCGCACCTCGAGCGGCACGCCGGCGAGCCGGAAGCATTCGTAGAACACCGGCACCAGGATGGCGCCGCCGCCGATCCCGAATACGCCGGCGAGAAATCCGGCCAGCGCCCCGACTGCGACCAGCAGGCCGGCGAGTTCGAGCAGTTCGGAGACGTTCAACCCTGCAACCAGCATTTCTACCCTGACCCGCAGGTCGACGCCAAAACACGAGTCATTTCTTTTTCCAAGCCACACATTCAACCGTCATCCTGAGGGCCGCGCACTTGCGCGGCGTCTCGAAGGATCGCTGCGGGCGCTCGTGGTCATCCTTCGAGGCTCGCCGTGAAGAACGGCGAGCACCTCAGGATGACGGCAGTGTTATCTGGCCATCATGAATCCCGCTTCAGCACGATTGCCGTCCCAAGCCCCGGCGGCGCTGTCAATGCCCACTATTGCAGGGCTCATCTGAAGCACTGAACATTCGTTCGCGGGGGTTGATTTTCGGCGTTGCGCTGGGTGTTTCGAGTTCGTAAATAGGATTGACATAATGCGATCCCCGGGGCCTTTACGCCGGCCCTTAAACCGTCAAAGCCGCCGATGACCGCCAGGATCGAACGCCCGCTTTCGCCGCATCTTCAGAGCTATCGCTGGACGCTGACGATGGCGCTGTCGATCGTCCACCGCATCACCGGGATTGCGCTGTATTTCGGCGCCTTGCTGCTGGCATGGTGGCTGATCGCCGCGGCCTCGGGGCCCGGCGCCTATGCCCATGTGCAGGCTTTTACCGGAAGCTGGATCGGCCGGCTGATCGTGTTCGGC
>NZ_DASYMN010000169.1:0-3831 GCF_036009065.1 Bradyrhizobium sp.
GTGGTCTCGTGGCCCGCGATCAAAAACGTGTTGATCTGGTAGCGGATGTTGACGTCGTCGAGCTGCGTGCCGGTGGCGCGGTCGACGCCGGTCATCATGGCGCCGAGCATGTCCTTCTTGCCCTCGGCGGCTTCGGCGTTCTTGCGCCGTTCGGCGATGATCTCGTCGACCATCTTGTTCATGAAGGCGACGTCTTCGCCGAGCGTCTGCCGCCGCTTCTGCAGCCACAGACCCTCCAGCGGAATGCCGCGGGTCATCATGATGGTCTCGAGCGAGCGCACCAGCGACTCGACAAACGGATGGTAATCCTCGCGATAGAAGGAATTGAAACGATAGTCGAATCCGCACAGGCCGATGGTGTCGAGAGTGAGCGCCGTCATGTCGTGGACGACGTCGATCTCGTCGTCGGCATTGAGCCGCCCCCACTTCTGAACCAGCTGCTCGGCGATATCGAGCATGCTGGGATGGTAGGATTGCATCGCACGGTTGCCAAACGGCTGCAGCAGGATGTTGTGCGCCTTGCTCCAGTTCGGCTCGTTGGTGTCGGCGGTGAACAAGCCGTCGCCGCCGACCGCGCGCACCCGGCGCAGCGAGCCGCGCACCGCCTTGTCGAAGCGCTTTTCGTCGCTGAGCTCTTCCACCAGGTCGTGGCCGGAGACGATCACCAGCGGCGCGCCCATCATGTCGAGCCAGAAGATCGGCCCGAGTTCCTTGCTCAAGCGCACAAGATCCTGCACCGGTGCAGTGGAATCCAGCGACAGCATGTTGCCGACCACCGGCTTCTTCGGCGGGTGCGGGATCGGGTTCAGTTTATTGACGGACGCCATTGGTAGATTGTCTCCTGGCCATATTCGTAGGATGGGTCGAGCGTAGCGAAACCCATCAAAAATCTCGGGAGTGCATGATGGGTTTCGCTACGCTCTACCCATCCTACAAGAATCCTGTCTCGCCGCACACACTGCCGTCATCCTGAGGAGCCGCGCCACTTGCGCGGCGTCTCGAAGGATGAGCCGCTTGCGCTCGTGGCCGCATCCTTCGAGGCTCGCCCAAGAGGGCGAGCACCTCAGGATGACGACGGTTGTTTCGTTTCACCCAAACCGCTTCCTGCGCCATTCGATGATCTTCGCGCTTACCTCGACCGGCTTTTCCTGCTGCGTCCAATGGCCGCTGTCGCGGACCAGGTATTTTTCCAGATCCGGAATGATCTTCTCCATGCCGTCGGCAGCCGACGGCGGCAGCACCGCGTCATTCTCCGCCATGATCATCAGCGACGGCACCCGCACGGTATGATCGAGGCCTTCGGAGTTGCGCCAGTTGCGCGACATGTTGCGGTACCAGTTGATGCCGCCGGTGAAGCCGGTTTTGGTAAAGGTGTCGACGAACACTTTCTTTTCTTCCGGCGACAGGATCGGCGTGCGCGGATCGTATCTGGCGTCGTAGCCGGCGATCATCTGCGGAAATGCCAGATTGGTCTTTTTCGATGCACCGACACCCGCGGTCGGCGGCTCGGCGGGGCCGTCGTCCTTGCGCGGCACCGGCTTTCGCATGAAGGCATCGAAGGTCTGCTCGACCCGGCTGCCGAAGATCTTGTCGGGCTCGCGCGCGGGATCCTGGAACTGCACGATGTACATGCTGTCGCCGAACCGCTTGCGGAACAGCTCGATCGGATCGGCCAATGCCCGATCGCTGTGTGGGGTATTGACGCCGATCACGCCGGCGACGCGGTCGATATGGCGCAACGGCATTTGCCAGACAATAAAGCCGCCCCAGTCGTGGCCGACGAAGATCGCCTGGCCGATCTTGAGATGATCGAGCAGCCCGACGAGGTCGCCGGTCAGGTGCTCGATGTCGTAGTCCTCGACCTTCTCGGGCCGGTCGGTCGAGCCATAGCCGCGCTGGTCCGGCGCGATCACGCGGATGCCGGCCTCAGCCAGCGCCTTGATCTGGTGCCGCCACGAGAACGCCAGCTCCGGCCAGCCGTGGCACAGGATCACCGGCGGCGTATCGGTCTTCGGACCGGCTTCGTAATAGCCCATGCGAATGCCGTTGGTTTGCGCGAACTGCAGCGGCGGCATCTCGATCATGTCCCTCGTCCCCGCGAAGTGCTTCACCTCTCCCCGAAGGGGAGAGGTCGGATCGCATCGCCAGATGCGATCCGGGTGAGGGGCTTTCGCCCTATCGATAGTCCGTAGCCCCTCACCCGCCGCGCATCTCGCGATGCGCGTCGACCTCTCCCCTTCGGGGAGAGGTAGGAAACTCGCGCCGCGTCCGGGGCACCAAACTCGTAAGATATCTTCATCAGCTCGCCACGCTCTGCGCCTCGGACGCCGGCGGCGCGAAGGCTGCTTCCAGCGCTTCGAATTCTCCCGGCAGCATGTCGCACAGCACCTGCACATGGGGGATGATGTTGGCGCCGGCGATGAAGCCGAAGTCGAGCTGGTCGCGATAACTCTGCACCGTGATGTTGAGGGCAAGACCATGGGTCGAGATAGACACCGGGAAGATGTGCAAGAGTTCGGCGCCTGCCGCATACAGCGTCTGCCGCGGCCCGGGCACGTTGGACACCGTGATGTTGGCCGCCGGCGGCAGCACGTCCGACAGGCTGGAGCGGCTGTAGAGCAGCGCCAGGATCTGCACCAGGATCGGGGTGCCGAGCATGGAGATGTTGGACACCTGCGGCATCAGCGCCCGCAACGGATGCGACATTTCCTTGGATTTTGTGGATTGCGCGATGATCGCTTGCAGCCGCGCCTTGGGGTCTTCGACATTGGTGGCGATCGAGCAGATCATGCCGAACACCTGATTGTTGGCGTCGGTATTGCCCTCCTCGCGCAGCGAGATCGGCACCGCCGCCGTCATCGATTTTGCGGGAAGCGCGCCGCGCTCCAGCAGATAGCGCCGGACCACGCCGCTTGAGAGCGCCAGCACCACGTCGTTCAATTTGCCGCCGGCTTGCATGCCCAGCGCCTTGGCCCTGGTGAGCGAAACCGATGTGCCGGCAAAGCTGCGTTCCGACGAGATCGATTTGTTCAAGATCGTGGACGGCGACACCATGCTGGCGATGCTGTCGCGCGCTTTCGGATCGGTCACTTTTCCGACCACATCGGAAATGCTTTTGGCCATGGTCGGAAGGCTGCCGACGAATTTCACGGCGCTTTCGATCTGGAACATGGCGTTGTCGAACAGGATCGATCCGATATCGCTCTTGCCCGAGCGCGGCAGATCGATGGCCTTCGGCGTCGCCGCGCCATCGAACGGCTGGCGCCAGAGCTGCTGATAGGAATCGATCAGGTTGGCGGCGATGTCGCGCGGCTCGTTGCCCGCGTTCGCGCGCGGCAGCGGCGTGTCGATCTCGCGCGGCACCGGGGTCACGTCGTAGATCATGTTGGTCAGCGCGGCCCCTGCGCCGCCGTCGATGCAGGCGTGGTGCATCTTGGAATAGAGCCCGATCTCGTTGTCCTTCATGCCCTCAAAAACGTAAAACTCCCACAGCGGCCGGGCGCGGTTGAGCAGCTTTGCATGCATCCAGCCGACGATGCGCTCCAGCGTAGCGCGGTCGTAGGGCGCCGGCAGGCTTCCGCGGAAAATATGGCGGTCGATGTCAAACTGGTCGTCCTCGACCCAGCTCGGGTGATCGATGTCGAGCGGGGCCTTTTCCAGTCGCGCTTTCAGGATCGGCGCGATATGCAGCCGCGAGGCGATCATCGCCTTGAAATCCTCGAAGAAGTTGCCCTGGTAATTCTCCGGCAGCCGGAAGATCGCCATGCTGCCGACATGCATCGGCATCTCCGGCGTTTCCAGATACAGAAACGACGCGTCCATCGAGGACAG
>NZ_DASYMN010000170.1:0-50841 GCF_036009065.1 Bradyrhizobium sp.
CGGTCGATGGCCTGGTTGGTGGAGCGCCGGGAGGCGCTGCGCCTAGCCTTGGGCGCGCGCGGTGCCTTGCCGCGCGAGGTGGGTACGTTAATCCCGCCTCAAGGGGTGCCCGTTGGTGCCCTGGCGCCTCCCGCCGCTCCACCCCCTCGCTTGGGTTCGCGAGGGACTGGCAAACCTCGGACGCATTGCGCCGCGAGAATGCGGAAGTTTGGCTGTTTGAATCTACAGATCAGTCGTAATTCGTAGCCCGGATGGAGCGCAGCGCAATCCGGGATCAACGCTTCGGCATTTGCGATCCCACGGATTTCGCTGCGCTCCATCCGAGCTACGAGGCTTCGACGACTCTTTCGAAAATGATGGATTGCCGGGCCTACGCCTGAAGCGGCTTCGGCCGCGCAAGCGGGCAAGCCCTACGAGATTCACACATCTCTCGGCGTCATTGCCGGGCCTGACCCGGCAATCCATCTTCTTTTGAAGACTCTTGCGAAGATGGATGGATACGCGGGTCAAGCCCGCGTATGACGACGGTGTTTAAGTCATTGCTCTAGAGTCGAATTCGAGATGTGTGACTCTTGTAGAGTCAAGCCCGGCAATGACGAACTCACGCCGCCGCCTGTTCGCGCGGCTGGTAGATCGCGATGTGCTGGCAATGCGCGACCGGGGTGCGGCTATTGGCGACGACCAGCGCGTCCAGTTCGACGAAGCGGTGGCCCTTCTTCTCGTAGTTCGCCGTCACCCTGGCGCGCGCGGTCAATTCGTCGCCGCTGCGCGCCGCCGCCAGAAGCTGCATCCGGCTGCCGACATGGATCCATGGGCCGAGGATGGCGTTGTCGACCAACACCTTGTTCATGACCCGTTGAAACAGGCCAGGATGCGAAAACCCCTCCTTCGCAAAGATCGGATCGACCTCGCGCACGTCGGCGAGATATTCGCTGGCCGCGTCGCCGGCCCATGCGCGTGGCACGGTACCGAGCCATTTGCCGAGTTGATACGACATCGCATCGACCGGCCGGCGCTCGGCCACCGGCGCGGCTTCGCTGAAATCCGTCAATGACAACGAAGGCGCTGCCGTCGGCAGCGTTGCGCTCCCCGTCGCGCAGAGCTGGCCGCGGCTCTCGACGGCAATCGTCAATACACCATCCTTTTCCTCGCCGGTAACATCGGCCGTTTCGCCGTCATAGACCGGCTTGACGAAGCGCGCCGCGATCAGGCCGCGCTCAAGAAAGCCGCGGCCCCATTTCGCGACGGGCAGGTGCATCATGTAAGCCATCACGTCGACGCCGGGCACCAGGCCGCCGCTGAATCCGAACCGCCGCGCCACGGTGTCGTCGTGCATCTTGTTTTCGGACTGTTTGGCGGTGTTGTAGGCCGAAACGCGGTATGGCTCGATGCGGCTGGTCATCAACGTTTCCTCCGGCCTTTGGTCTTGCTTGCCTCGACATGCTACGTAAAGAAAGCGCAGTGGCAAGCATGTTCCGGCCGTGTTTCGCTCGCAATTCCCTGATCTTTGAGGTACCACGCGCATCCGCTTCGATGCGCACCCAGGCCAAAACCCCAAATCGATGACGCCTTCCTTGAACGCCACCCGCATCTATGTCGACGCCGACGCCTGTCCGGTGAAGGACGAAATCTACCGCGTCGCCGAGCGTCACAAGCTGCCGGTCAGCGTCGTTGCCGGCCAATTCATCCGCGTGCCGCAGCATCCGATGATCGAGCGCATCGCCGCTGGTTCCGGGATGGATGCCGCCGATGACTGGATCGCGGAACGCGCCGGAAAGGGCGATATCGTCATTACCTCCGATATCCCGCTGGCGAGCCGCTGCGTGAAGGCCGGTGCCGAGGTGATCGCGCCGAACGGCAAACCGTTCACGGAGCAATCGATCGGAATGACGCTCGCGGTCCGCAATCTGATGACCGACCTGCGCTCATCCGGCGAAATCACCGGCGGACCCAGATCTTTTGCGCCGCGCGACCGCTCGGCGTTCCTGTCGGCGCTCGACCGGACCATCCGCCGCATCCAGCGCGGACAACAACAGAAGTAGAGAATAGTACTAGATATGGCGCCTCCGCTGGTTCAGTTGAAAGACATCGCGCTGACGTTCGGCGGCACGTCGCTGTTGTCGGGTGTCGAGTTGTCGGTTTCCGCCGAAGAACGCGTCTGCCTGATCGGCCGCAACGGCTCGGGCAAATCGACGCTCTTGAAGATCGCGGCCGGTCTGGTCGAGCCGGACAAGGGCAGCCGCTTCGTGCAGCCCGGCGCCACCATCCGCTATCTGCCGCAGGAGCCGGATTTCGCCAGTCACGCCACCACGCTCGCTTATGTCGAAGCCGGCCTCGGCCCCGGCGATGATCATTATCAGGCGCGCTTCATCCTGGAGCAGCTTGGGCTTCACGGCGACGAAGACCCTGCGCAAATCTCCGGCGGCGAGGCACGCCGCGCGGCGCTGGCGCGGGTGCTGGCGCCCTCGCCCGACATCCTGCTGCTCGACGAGCCCACCAACCATCTCGATCTCACCACCATCGAATGGCTGGAAAGCGAACTCGCCGGCCGCCGCGGCGCGCTGGTCATCATCAGCCATGACCGCCGCTTCCTGTCGAACCTGTCGCGCTCGACCGCCTGGCTGGATCGCGGCCAGATCAGGCAGATCGATCGCGGATTCAACGCATTCGAAGCCTGGCGCGACGAAGTGCTGGCCGAGGAAGAGCGCGACCAGCACAAACTCGACCGCAAGATCGTCATGGAGGAGCATTGGCTGCGCTACGGTGTGTCCGGCCGCCGCAAGCGCAACGTCAAGCGGCTCGGCAATCTCCATGCGCTCCGCGAAGCGCGCCGCGATTATCGGGGTGCCGCCGGCAACGCCAATCTGGCGGCTGCGGAGGCAGAAAAATCCGGCAAGCTGATCATCGAGGCGAAGAATATCAGCCGGACCTATGGCGACCGCAGAATCGTCGAAAATTTTTCGATCCGCGTCCAGCGCGGCGACCGCATCGGCGTGGTCGGGCCCAACGGCGCCGGCAAGACCACGCTGATCGACATGCTGACCGGCGCCAATCCGCCCGATGCCGGCAGCATCCGCTTCGGCGCCAATATCGAGATGGCGACGCTGGACCAGCATCGCGAAAGCCTCGATCCGAAATCGACGCTGGCCGACGCCCTGACCGGCGGCGGCAGCGACAATGTGATGGTCGGCGGCAAGCCGAAGCATGTGGTCAGCTACATGAAGGATTTTTTGTTTGCGCAGGAGCAGATGCGAACGCCGCTGGAAGTGCTGTCCGGCGGCGAACGGGGACGGCTGATGCTGGCGCGCGCGCTGGCAAAACCGTCCAACCTGCTGGTGCTGGACGAGCCGACCAACGATCTCGACCTCGAAACCCTCGACGTGCTTGAGGAGATGCTCGGCGACTATGAAGGCACCGTGATCCTGATCAGCCATGACCGCGATTTTCTCGACCGCGTGGTGACGTCGGTGATCGCGCCTGATGGAGACGGCCGCTGGATCGAATATGCCGGCGGCTATACCGACATGCTGGCGCAGCGCGGCGCCGATCTGAAGCGCGAAGCGGTGAAAGCTGCCGCTGTCGAGACCGGCAAGACCCCCAAAGGCGGCGCGCCTTCGGGCGCTGCCAAGCGGCGGCTCAATTTCAACGAGAAGCACGCGCTGGAGACGCTGCCCAAGACCATCGCCAAACTGCAGGCTGAAATCGCAAAACAGCAGCGACATCTGGACGATCCCGATCTTTACAAGAAGAACCGCAAGAAGTTCGATACCGCCTCCGATGCGCTTGCGACGGCGCAAAAGGAACTGCAGCAGGCCGAAGACAAATGGCTGGAGCTCGAAATGCTCCGCGAAGAGATCGAACAAGCATAGCTCGTCATGCCCGGCCTTGTGCCGGGCATCCACGTCTTTCTTGTTGGTCTAAAGTGAAGACGTGGATGGCCGGGACAAGCCCGGCCATGACGAAGCGTGTTTTGTTCTGAATTTGTGTGAGATATGAGATATTGATGACCACACCCCTCGCCGTGAAAATCGCCCGAGATTACGGCACGCCGGCCGCCGTCATCGACATGGACCGTGTCGAGCGCAACATCGCGCGGATCCAAGCCGCCTGCGATGCAGCGGGGGTCGCCAACCGGCCGCACATAAAGACCCACAAGAGCCCGATGCTGGCCAAAATGCAGATCGCCGCCGGCGCCAAAGGCATCACTTGCCAAAAACTCGGCGAAGCCGAGGTGATGGCGGACGCCGGGATCGACGACATCCTGATCAGCTACAATCTGATCGGCGACGAGAAGATGGCGCGGTTAGCCAGCCTGCAGGCCAAAGCGAACATGACGGTAGCCGCCGACAATTCAACCGTCATCGCCGGGCTGCCACAGGCGGCGGCGCTGAGTGGTCGTCCGCTGTCGGTAGTGGTCGAATGCGACACCGGACGCAAGCGCGCCGGGGTGGAAACGCCCGCCGAAGCGGTCGCGCTGGCGCGCGAGATCGCGGCGTCCAGCGGACTGACGTTCGCGGGCTTCATGCTGTATCCGACCGAAACCGGCTGGGCCGAGGCGCAGCGCTTTTACGACGAGGCGCTGGCCGGCGTGCGCGCGCACGGGCTCGATGCGGCGATGGTGTCGACCGGCGGCACGCCGAACCTGAAAAACGTCGGCAAACTCAGGGGCGCCACCGAACATCGGCCCGGCACCTACATCTACAACGACCGCATGCAGGTCACGGCCGGCGTCGCCAGTTGGGACGATTGCGCGCTCACCATCTATGCGACGGTGGTGAGCCGCGCCGGCCCCGACCGCGGCATTCTGGACGCCGGATCCAAGACGCTGACCTCCGACACAGGAGGCGGACTGGACGGTCACGGGCTGATCCTCGAGCACCCCGAGGCGAAGATCGCGCGTTTCGCCGAGGAGCATGGTTTCCTCGACCTCGCGCGCAGCAACACCCGGCCCGCTGTCGGCGACGTGGTGCGCATCGTGCCGAACCACGTCTGCGTCGTCGTCAACATGATGGACGAGGTGGTGATGGTGCGCGGCAACGAGATTTTGGGCACGCTGCCGGTCGCGGCGCGGGGGAAGCTGCGGTAGGCGAATAGGAAGTAGCGAATGGCGAATAGGGAAAATCTCTACTCGCTATTCGCTACTCGCCATTCGCTTCTCAAGCCACTTCAGCGCGCCCCTTCCCGCCGCGGCGCCGGTCGCGAACGACGCCTGCAGCAGGTAGCCGCCGGTCGGCGCTTCCCAATCCAGCATCTCGCCGGCGGCGAACACGCCGGGCAAGCGGCGGATCATGAAGTCCGCATCGAGTTCGTCGAACGATATCCCACCCGCGGCCGAGATCGCACGCGCCATCAGGGCAACGCCATTGAGCTTGATCGGCACCGCCCTGATCAAGCCGGCGAGGTTTGCCGGCGATAACGACGGCAGCGAGACGTCCGATGCAAGTGCCGTCTCCTGCAACAGTCCGATGGCGACCGGAGAAAGGCGCGCCGCCTTGCGCAGCCAGTTTGAAAATGACTGTTTGCCCTTTGGCGCAGACAATCGCGCGATCAGGTCGCTCGATTCGAGATCTGGACGCAATGCGATATTCAAGGTTGCTTCACCCGTCGCAATGATCGCTTCGCGCAAGTTGGCCGACAACGCATAAACCGCACCGCCTTCGATACCTGCTCGCGTGATCATGGCTTCACCGCGCGTGCAATGGGGCCCAAACGACAGCATCACACCTTTCAGCGGATGACCCTCGAAGCGATTGCGGAAGACCTCGGACCACGAAACCGTGAATCCGCAGTTCGCCGCGCGCAGCGGCGATACCGCGACCCCTTTCGCAACCAGCGTCTCAACCCACGCGCCATCGGAGCCGAGCCGTGGCCAGCTCGCACCGCCGAGCGCCAATACCGTCGCACGTGCATCAACGGCGCGCTGTCCGTCTGGCGTTTGAAACTGCAACTGCCCGTCGTTGTTCCAGCCGCTCCAGCGATGCCGCAACACCAGCCGCACTCCCATCGCATCGAGCCGCCGCAACCATGCCCGCAGCAGCGGCGATGCCTTGAAGGCTTTCGGAAACACCCGTCCGCTGGAACCGACAAAGGTCGGCTGCCCTAACGCCTCGCTCCAGGCGCGCAACGCGTCCGGCGGGAATGTCTCGATCGCGGGCGCAAGATGCGATTTGGCAGCGCCATAACGCTGCAGAAATTCCGGCAGCGCTTCACTGTGGGTGAGATTGAGCCCGCCGCGTCCGGCCATCAGAAACTTGCGGCCCGCCGACGGCATCACGTCGTAGACCGTTACGCGCGCGCAGCCTCTCTGCGCGATCGTTTCAGCGGCCATCAGCCCGGCGGGGCCGGCACCGATAATTGCGACTTCTGGAAAATGCGACGTCATCGCGAACATATAACTCGTCATTGCGAGCGAAGCGAAGCAATCCAGTGCGGTCTGCCAACACTGGATTGCCTCGTCGCTACGCGCCTCGCACTGACGGTGTCATAGCTTCACGCCCGCCCTCGCTGCCGCCTGCGCGACATATTTCTGCGTCTGCTGGAACGCGCCTTCCAGTGCCTTCGCCGTCGACATGTCGCCGATCTCCGCAAAATGCTCCGCGATCGCATCAGGAGTCCAGTCGGCTTCGGCGAGGTTGATGCCT
The DNA here is from genome assembly GCF_036009065.1 of Bradyrhizobium sp. Classification (GTDB taxonomy): domain Bacteria; phylum Pseudomonadota; class Alphaproteobacteria; order Rhizobiales; family Xanthobacteraceae; genus Bradyrhizobium. The sequence goes on from NZ_DASYMN010000170.1 coordinate 6,642, forward strand.
TCGGTTTCCAGGATCCTGATCACCGCAAAGGAGCCGGCACCCGCGCCCATGATGGTGCGGGTCGGCGCGTCTTCGGCAAGCAGGAACAGCACCGCCGGCGTGATCGCTTCCGGCTTCATCAGCGCCAGCGCCTGCGGCGGCAGCAGTTCCTCGGTCATCCGCGTCGCCGCGGTCGGCGAGATCATGTTGACGCGGATGTCGGTCTTGCGGCCCTCCTCGGCCAGCACGTTCATCAGGCCGATCATACCGGTCTTGGCCGCGCCGTAATTGGCCTGGCCGAAGTTGCCGTAAAGACCCGACGACGATGTGGTGACGACGATGCGCCCAAAATTGCGCTCGCGCATGCCGTCCCACACCGCCTTGCAGCAATAGAAGGTGCCGGTGAGATGCACGTCCAGCACTTTGGCAAAATCGGCGATTTCCATCTTGGCGAAGGACTTGTCGCGCAGGATGCCGGCATTGGCGCAGAGCAGATCGACGCTGCCCCATTTCTCGGTGGCTTTGGCGACCATCGCCGTGACCTGCTCGTAATTCGAGACATCGGCGCCGTCAGCCATCGCCTCGCCGCCGGCCTTTTTGATTTCCTCGACCACGGCTTCGGCCGGCGTCAGCGATCCGCCGGTGCCGTCGCGCCCGCCGCCGAAATCGTTGACCACGACCTTGGCGCCGCGGCTTGCAAGTCCCAGCGCATGCGCGCGTCCAAGCCCATTGCCCGCGCCGGTGACGATGGCGACGCGTCCGTCAAACCTGATTGTCATGCGTAGATTTCCCGGATGTTGAGTCTTTCGTCATGGCCATGACGGGTGAAATATTACGCAAAATAAATCAACCCCAGCCAGTCGGCCGCGATCGCCGGCTTGGTCTCGCCTTCGATCTCGACGCTGACGCTGGTGCGCGACAGCAGTTCCGTCGGTTTTCGCAACCGCGCTTCCATCAGGGTGAACCGGCCGCGCACGCGCGAGCCGGAACGCACCGGTGAAAGGAAGCGCAGTTTGTCGAAACCGTAGTTGACTCCCATCGTGGTGCCCTCGATGACCGGCATCACCTCGTACGACATGATGCTCATCAGCGACATGGTCAGGAACCCATGCGCTACCGTAGTGCCGAATGGTGTTTCGCGTTTGGCGCGTTCGGGATCGATATGGATGAATTGATGGTCCTCGATCACATCGGCGTAGACGTCGATCCGCTTCTGATCGACGACGTGCCAGGACGATACGCCGACCTCCTTACCCACCATGTTTTGGTAGGCCTCCAGCGAGATCGGCGGCTTCTTCCAGACTTCGTTCATTCGTCAGTTCTCCGCCGATCCGGCCGTCCGCACCTTTTGCAACTCCGGGAAATCCTCTTCGCGAAACTCCTGTCCGCGCAGCGCGTCGCCGCGATCATTGTCGTGTTCGAGGCGGCGAAGCTGCACTCGGCGGATTTTGCCCGAGATCGTCTTGGGCAATTCCGTCACGAGTTCGATGCGCCGGATGCGCTTGAACGGCGCCAGCCGCGCATGCAGATGGCGGAAGATCGACAGCGCAGTGGCGGACGAGCGCTCCTTGCCCGCCACCAGCAGTACATAGGCTTTTGGGATCGCAAGGCGGATCGGGTCGGGACTGGGCACGACGGCCGCCTCCGCGACCGATTCATGCTCGAGCAGGATGCTCTCCAGCTCGAACGGGCTAATGCGATAGTCCGACGATTTGAACACGTCGTCGGAGCGGCCGACGAAAGTCAGATAGCCCTCGTCGTCGGCGAATACCACGTCGCCGCTGCGATAAAGATCTCCATCGGCGCCGCTGAGTGTGCCGTTGTCGCCCTGATAGCCCTGCATCAGGCCGGCGGGGCGATCAGCGCCTAGCACCAGCGTGACCTCGCCCTCCTTGGTGACGTGGCCATCACCGTCGGTGATCTGCACGCGGTAGCCCGGCAACGGCCGGCCCATCGATCCGATTTTTACTTTCTGGCCCGGCGAGTTGCCGGCCAGCGCCGTGGTTTCAGTCTGGCCGTAGCCGTCGCGGATAGTGAGGCCCCACGCGGCCTCCACCTGATCGATCACTTCGGGATTGAGCGGCTCGCCGGCGCCGCAGACCTCGCGCAGCGACACCTTGAAGGTCGCAAGCTTCTCCTGGATGAACAGCCGCCACACCGTCGGCGGCGCGCACAGGGTGGTGACGCCGCAGCGCCCGATGGTCGCGAGCAGCCCCTTGGCGTCGAAGCGCGGCTGGTTGACCACGAACACCGTGGCGCCGGCATTCCATGGCGCGAAAAAACAGCTCCAGGCGTGCTTGGCCCAGCCCGGCGAGGAAATGTTGAGATGGATATCGCCGGGCTGCAGCCCGAGCCAGTACATGGTCGAGAGCCCGCCGACCGGATAGCTACGCTGGCTGTGCCGCACCAGTTTTGGTTTTGCGGTGGTGCCTGACGTAAAATACAGCAGCATCGGATCGTCGGCATGCGTCGGTCCGTCAGGTCTGAAGGTTTCCGGAAACTCCGAGGCCTGCTCGAACGGCAGCCAACCCTCATGTCCCGAAGACGCACCGACGACAACACGTGTGAGATCGCCGCCGCCAAGGCCAGCGAATTTCGCGACCTGATCCTGCGTCGCCACCACTACTTTAGCGCGGCCGCGATCGAGTCGATCCTGCAGTTCATCCGGGGTCAGCAGCGTGGTGGCTGGAATCACCACCACGCCGAGCTTGATCGATGCCAGCATGGTCTCCCACAACGGGATGACATTGCCGAGCAGCAGCAACAGATGGTCGCCACGCTTGACGCCTTTCGCGCGGAGGAAATTTGCGACCTGGTTCGAACGACGGGATAACGCTTCGAACGAGAGCTTGCTTTCCTTATTGCTGCCGGCGTCGACGATCCACAACGCCGTGCGGCTCTTGCTGTCGGCGTCGCGCGCCAGCTCCGCATCGAACCAGTCCAGCGCCCAGTTGAAGTCGACCGGATCGGGCCAACGGAAATCCGCGACCGTTGTATCGTAGTCGGTGCGGTGCTTCAGTAGGAATGCGCGGGCTTCCTTGAATGTCGTCATCGGTTGTCAGCTTTTTCCGGCGAGCCCACGCACATGCTGGATGATGCCCGAGAAATCGACCCCGCCATTTCCTGCGGCATCGAACGCCTCGTAGATTTCCTGCGCATGTTTTCCCAGCGGCGTCGCGGCGCCCGCCGCATTGGCCGCGTCCTGCGCCAGGGTGAGGTCCTTCACCATCAAGGCCGACGCGAATCCCGGCTTGTAGCCGTTGTTCGCGGGCGAGGCCGGCACCGGCCCCGGCACCGGGCAATAGCTCGTCAGCGCCCAGCATTGCCCCGACGAGGTCGACGAGACGTCGAACAGCGCCTGATGCGACAACCCCAGCTTCTCCGCCAAGGCGAACGCTTCTCCGACCGCGATCATCGAAATGCCGAGGATCATATTGTTGCAGATCTTCGCCGCCTGCCCCGCGCCGCCCTCGCCGCAATGCACGATCTTCTTACCCATGGCCTCCAGAACCGGTTTCGCCGCGGCAAACGCCTTGTCGTCGCCGCCGGCCATGAAGGTCAACGTTGCACCCTTGGCGCCGCCGGTGCCACCGGACACCGGCGCATCGACCGAAAGCACCGATGCCTTGCCCGCAAGCGCATGCGCCCGACGCGCGCTTTCCACATCGATGGTCGAGCAATCGATCATCAGCGCGCCTTTAGCGACCGACGGAATGATGTCACTCCACACCGAAACGACATGCTTGCCCGCGGGCAGCATGGTGATGACGACGTCAGCGCCCTTCACCGCCGCCGCCGCGCTGTCCGCAATGGTGGCGCCGTCAGCTTTGGCCTGATCAAGCGAGCTCTTGACCAGATCGAATCCAACAACCTTATGTCCCGCCTTGACGAGATTGGCGGCCATCGGCCCGCCCATGTTGCCGAGGCCGATGAATGCGATTGTAGCCATGAGGTGTGCTCCCTCCGGTCAGGAGTTTCTAATTTGATCTATTAAACACGAGCTCGCCTTTGCCAAGACTAGCGAAGTAAGGCGCAAGCATCTCCGGCGTGACATCCTCGATCCGCTGCGGCGACCATTTTGGGCTGCGGTCCTTGTCGATCACCGCTGCGCGCACACCCTCGCGAAAATCGTCGCTGGCGAATACCTCGAGCGCGGCGCGATATTCGCGCACCAGGCAATCTTCCAAGGATGACGATTTCCGCGCCAACCGCAGCAACTTGAGCGTGACGACCATGCCGCGCGGCGATTTCTCATTCAACGTCTTGAGCGTCGCCAACGCCAATTCAGAACCATCGCGTTGCAACGCCGCAAAAATATCTTCCATTCTGTCATGCGCGAACCAGTTGTCGATGCGCGACTGAAGCGCGGCGACGGGCCCGGCGGTCTCGCCGGTCGCAAAGCCGTCGATCAGGGCTTTCACGTCAGCAGAACTTGCGCCGGCACGAACCTTCGTAAGCGCCTCACGCAAGCCGGCAAGCTTTGCGGCCGGCACGACGGCATCGGCGAATCCCGCATAGACGGCGTCGGGGCCGTTCATGGTCTGCCCGGTCAACCCAAAATAGGCGCCGATTTCGCCCGGCGCGCGCGACAGCAGCCAGGTTCCGCCGACATCCGGAAAGAAGCCGAGACCGACTTCGGGCATCGCGAGCTTTGTCCTGTCGGTCACCACGCGATGGCTGCCATGCGCGGCGAGGCCAACGCCGCCGCCCATCACGATGCCATCCATCAAGGCCACATAGGGCTTTGGGAATTTCGCGATGCGGGCGTTGAGGATGTACTCCTCGCGCCACAGGATCTTGCCGAGATCGCCCGCTACCCGCGAACTCTCATAAAGCGCGCGGATGTCGCCACCCGCGCACAGGCCGCGCTCGCCCGCGCCCTCCAGCAGAATCAAGCCGACCGCCGGATCGGCCTCGAATCGGTCGAGCGCCCTGTCGACATCGCGAAACATCTCCAGCGTCACGGCATTGATCGCCTTCGGCCGGTTGAGGCGAATTACGCCCGCCGCGCCCTCGCGCCGCATGATCAGGTCGGGCTCCGGACTTTGCGATGCGGTGGCGCCACTCATCGGGCGCCCTCGATCAGTTTTCGCGAGACGATCAGCCGCATGATCTCGTTGGTGCCTTCAAGGATCTGGTGCACGCGCAGGTCGCGCACGATTTTCTCAATGCCGTATTCGCTAAGATAGCCATAGCCGCCGTGCAGCTGCAGCGCCTGGTTGGCGACCTCGAAGCCGACATCGGTGCCGAACCGTTTCGCCATGGCGCACAGCATGGTGGCATCCGCGTCCTTGCGGTCGAGCGCCGCGGCGGCGCGCCAGACGAAGGTCCGTGCCGCCTCCAGTTCGGTTGCCATGTCGGCGAGACGGAACTGCAGCGCCTGGAATTCGTCGAGCCGTTTACCGAACGCCTTGCGCTCTTTCATGTAGGCCAGCGACTTGTCGAGCGCGCATTGCGCGCCGCCGAGCGAGCACGCCGCGATGTTGATGCGCCCGCCGTCGAGCCCGGCCATCGCGATCTTGAAGCCGATGCCCTCGTCGCCAAGCCGGTTGGCGACGGGAACGCGCGCATTCTCGAAAATCACCGCGCGGGTCGGCTGCGCGTTCCAGCCCATCTTGCGTTCATTGATTCCGTAGGAAAGCCCCGGCGTGTCGCCCTCAATCACCAGGGTCGAGATGCCGCCGGGCCCGTCATTGCCGGTCCGCACCATCACCACATAGAGGTCGCCCTTGCCGGCGCCGGAGATGAATTGCTTTTGGCCATTCAGCACATAATGGTCGCCATCGCGCACCGCGCGGGTGCGCAGCGCCGCCGCGTCCGAGCCGGAGCCCGGCTCGGTCAGGCAATAGCTCGCCAGCAATTCCATGGTGCAGAGTTTTGGCAGCCATTTGTGGCGCTGCGCGTCGGAGCCGTAGGCGTCGATCATCCAGGATGCCATATTGTGGATCGAGATGAACGCCGACACCGTCGGGCAGCCCAGCGCCAGCGCCTCGAAGATCAGCGCCGCGTCGAACCGGCTCAAGCCAGAGCCGCCGACATCGTCGCGAATATAGACGCCACCGATTCCGAGCTGCGCCGCCTCGCGCATCACCTCGACCGGAAAGAACTTGTCCTCGTCCCAGCGGACCGCATGCGGCGCGATTTTCTCCGCGGCGAATTCCCGCGCCATGTCGCGAACCGCGATCTGGTCCTCGTTGAGGGTGAAGTGGCTCATGTTGACTGCCAGTCGGAGAGCAAGGTTACATGGCGAGCAAAGTCAGTGCCGGCAAGCTTTGCGGCGAACCTGCGATCGGCGGTAACGAGCTGCACATCGAGACGACGGGCTACTTCAAGATGGATCAGGTCGTAGATCGGATGTCGAAGTGCGCAGGCGTTTTTCAGGGCAGGCTCGATTAGGTCATCGACATCGATAAGATCGGGCGGAAACACCGAAAGCCCGGCAAAATGATGCCTCGCTTCGTGAGCCGTAAGCATCCCCTGCATCATCTTGCGTACAAGCGCGTTGGCAATTTCAGTTACAATCAGCCGCGGCGCGACAAGATTACTTCGCGTGCCGGACAATTCTCTCGCCAGATCGGACAAGTCTTCAAGGACAAGCCACTTAACGGCCACGCTTGCATCGACGAACCACGTCCTCACATCAACCCTTCTCTGATCTCGTCGAGCGTCAGGGAGGGCTGAATGCCTTTGCATCGGGAATGGAAATAGCGCGACACTGCCGCACGCTCTTTCGGGGTAAACTTTTCTTTGCGCTTGAGTACTTCCTCAACCTCTTGTTCGAATGTGCGTCCATTCGCGCGCGCGCGCTCCTCGAATGCAGCATCAAGTTCCGCTAGGCGGCTGCTGCGTGTCTCTGTCTCTGACATTAGCATTCTCCGGGACCACTCCCTTGAGTATTACCTCAATTCATCGTCGGAATCGAGAACTCCGCGCCTTCCTTGACGCCGGAGGGCCAGCGCGCGGTGACGGTCTTGGTCTTGGTGTAGAAGCGGATCGAGTCCGGGCCGTGCTGGTTGAGGTCGCCGAAGCCGGATTTCTTCCAGCCGCCGAAGGTATAATAAGCGATCGGCACCGGGATCGGCACGTTGATACCGACCATGCCGACATTGACCTTCGCCGCAAAGTCGCGCGCGGCGTCGCCGTCGCGGGTGAAGATCGCGACGCCATTGCCATAGTCGTGGTCGGACGGCAGCGCCAGCGCTTCATTATAGTCGTGCGCGCGCACTACCGAGAGCACTGGGCCGAAAATCTCTTCCTTGTAGATGCGCATGTCTTTTGTCACGTTGTCGAACAGGCAGCCGCCCATATAAAACCCGTTCTCGTAGCCCTGCATCCTAAAACTGCGGCCATCGACCGCAAGCGTGGCGCCCTCTTGGATGCCGATCTCGACATAATTCTTGACGCGCTCCAGCGCGGCCTTGGTCACCAGCGGGCCGTAATCGGCGGACGGATCGATCGAGGTGCCGATCTTCAGGCTTTCGACGCGTGGAATGAGCTTCTCCATCAGCCGGTCGGCCGTGGTCTTGCCGACGGGCACGGCAACCGAAATGGCCATGCAACGTTCCCCGGCCGAACCGTAGCCGGCGCCGATCAGCGCATCGACGGTCTGGTCCATGTCGGCGTCGGGCATCACGATGGCGTGGTTCTTGGCGCCGCCGAAACATTGCGCGCGTTTTCCCGTGGCGGCGGCGCGCTCGTAGATGTATTGCGCGATCGGCGAGGAGCCGACGAAGCCGACGGCGCGGATATCGGGATCGTCGAGGATCGCATCCACAGCTTCCTTATCGCCGTTGACGACATTGAGGATGCCCGGCGGCAGCCCAGCCTCGATCATCAGCGCGGCCAGCGCCATCGGCACGCCGGGGTCGCGCTCCGAAGGTTTCAGGATAAACGCATTGCCGCAGGCGATCGCGGGCGCGAATTTCCACATCGGGATCATCGCCGGGAAATTGAACGGCGTGATGCCGGCGACCACGCCGAGCGGCTGCCGCATCGAATAGATGTCGATGCCGGGGCCGGCGCCTTCGGTGTATTCGCCCTTCATCAAATGCGGAATGCCGCAGGCGAATTCCACCACCTCAAGCCCGCGCTGGATATCGCCCCTGGCGTCGGGAACCGTCTTGCCGTGCTCGCGCGCCAAGAGGTCGGCGAGCTTGTCGTAATCGCGCTGCGCGAGTTCAAGGAACTTCATCATCACCCGGGCGCGGCGCTGCGGGTTGGTCGCGCCCCACTCCGGCTGCGCGGCCTTGGCGTTCTCGACCGCCGCGCGCACTTCCGCCTTGGAGGCAAGGTCCACCTTGGCCTGCACATCGCCGGTCATCGGCTCGAATACGTCGGCCGTGCGGCCGGATATACCCTTGACCTCACGGCCGCCGATGAAATGTCCGATTGAGCGCATGGGTTCCTCCAGAGCTTATTTGCAGATGCCGGTTTGCGGCATCTTGCAGGCTTTACGGCATTTGGAAAGGGATTCTAGGCGCGGCCGAATTGCGAAATGCGGTATTTCCGGACCTACGACCAATGGCGTATGCGAGCGATGTCAGTGCCGCGCTGGCACCGAAGCTTTCTTGCCCGCTACTTTCTTCGCGCCCGCTTTCGCCGCCGCCACGCGATCCAGCACCGCCTCGCGCCCGGCGCCCAGAATGTCGTCGGAAAACTCGCCGCCGCCGGCGACGCGCGCCAGCACCAGCGTGCCCATCATGGTCGCCAGCGACGCCATCGCCTGCTTTCGCGCGGCCTTGCGTGGAACATCCGGAATCTGCTCGGCGAGGATGTCGACCATCTGTTCCAGCTTGACCGCGAAGGCCTTGCGGGTTTTCGGGCTCTCGCGGGCGATTTCCGCGCTCAAGGCCGGAATGGTGCAGCCATGGCCGAGGTCGTCGCGATGCGTCGGCGTCAGATAGGAATCCACGATGGTGGCGAGGCGCTTGTCCGGCGACGTCTGCTCCGCAAGCTTGCGCCAGCGATCCGTCGATCGATCCATGGCATAGGCAAACGCCTCGATCAGCAGCGCTTCGCGCGAATCGAAATGCGCGTAGAATCCGCCATGGGTGAGGCCTGCGTCCTTCATCAGGTCGGCGACGCCGATGCCATGCGCTCCCCGCTCGCGAAGCCGCACCGAGGCCTTCTTCACGATTCTGGCGTGGGTTTCGAGCTTGTGGTCCTTCGAATAGCGCATCGGCATCCCATAAGATGTTCGGGGTCATATAATAACGAAAACGGCAAGGAAAAGCTGCATCTATTTACGGAGGCATCGCGATTCCTGCCACAGAGTCCGATTGGCGACACTTGACAAGCCGCTGGTTTGGCCGGGAAGTGCTCCTTCGAAAATTGATACCGCACGACCCGGGACCAGCCATGCAGATGATCAATCCCTATTGCGGCGTCGACCGCGATCCCCGCGGCGTCGTTCGCTTGACCATCTGCAACGCCGGCCCGCTCAATATCCTCGGTTCCGCCGCAATCGAGGGCGTCCGCGAGGGTCTCGACGTGCTGGCTGCGGAACGCGGAATTCGCGCGCTGATTATTGCCGGTCAGAGCGAGAGAAGCATGATCGGCGGCGCGGACATCAAGGAAATGGCCAAGCTCGATCAGGCCTCCGCGGAGAAATTCATCACCGGTCTTCGCGATCTCTGCGAAGCGGCGCGGGCGTTTCCGGCGCCTGTCATCGCGCGGATCCCCGGCTGGTGCCTCGGCGGCGGGCTCGAATTCGCAGCAGCCTGCGATTTCCGGATCGCGGCGCATGACGCCAAATTCGCCATGCCGGAGGTCAAGGTCGGCATCCCCAGCGTGATCCACGCAGCATTGCTGCCGCGGCTGATCGGATGGGGCCGCGCCCGCTGGCTGATCATGACGGCGGCGACCATCGACGCGCCGACGGCGCTTGGCTGGGGCCTTGTCGATGCGGTAGCGCCGCAGGGCGGCCTCGACGCCGCAGTCGAGAGCACGGTGGCAGCGTTGCTGGAATGCGGGCCGGAGGCGCTGCGCTCGCAGAAAGCGCTATTGAAGCAATGGGAAGAGCTCCCGCTTGGCGAGTCGGTCAACCTCTCGATCGGCGTGTTTGGCCAGTCGTTTCTCACCGACGAACCACGCCGGCTGATGCAGGGATTTTTGGATCGCAAGCGGCAAGCCTAGGCATCCATCGCGTCCCTGATCCGCTTGCGCGTCAGCGGCAGATCGCGCAGCCGTTTGCCGGTGGCGTTGGCGATTGCATTGGCGATCGAGGCCGCGGCTGGTCCTTGCCCGGTTTCACCGCTGCCAAGGAAAGGCTGGCCCGGCCGGTTGATGATGTGGACCGCGATGCTGTCGGGGACCGCGTTGAATCGCAGGATCGGATAGGTCTGCCAGTCGATGCTGGTGATCCTCGTGTCGTCGAACGCGACGCTTTCGTAGAGCGTCCAGCTCATCGACTGCAGAATTGCGCCTTCGATCTGGTTGATCAGCCCGTCCGGATTGACCACCTGCCCGCTGTCGACGGCCGCGACCGCGCGCACCAGGCGCGGTCGTCCGCTCTGTCGGTTTACTTCCACTTCGCTGGCGACGGCGCAATAGGCCGCCAGATTCTTGTAGCGGGCAAAGGCAAAACCGAAGCCGCGATCCGGCGGCGCTCTCTGGTCCTTCCGCCATCCGAACGCCTGCGCCGCCTTGTTGATCACATCGCGCCCGCGCGCATCCTCAAGATGTTTCAGCCTGAACTCGACGGGATCGGCCCCGGCTGCGCCTGCGAGTTCGTCCATGAAACTCTCGATGGAGAACACGTTGTGATAGGCGCCGAGCGCCCGCAGCGCCGAAATCCGCAGCGGCATTGCGGGAATGAAATGATGCACCACCTGCGCGTTGGAAAATTTGTAGATCGGGATGGCGTTGCGATCGCCACCGCCTTCCGGCAGCGGCAGCGGTCTTGGCGCCGGCGGTGCGAATGGCTGCGCCATATGCTGGGCGGCCAGCATCGATCCGGCGCCGCCCGGGCGCGTCGAATGGGTGTTGCTCCAGACCTCGAAATTCCAGTCTGATACCCTGCCATCGCTATCCAGCGACGCCTTCGCTCTCGTCACCATCGCGGGTCCGAAGGGCTCCCAGGCATGCTCCTGCTCGCGCGTCCATTGCAACGCGAACCGGCGTGCCGGGCAATGCGCGCGCGATCAGGGCTGCGTCCGCCGCGGCGTCGTCGGCGCCATTGTGGCCGTAGCAGCCGGAGCCTTCGACATGAATGCAGCGCACATTCGCCGGCGGCATTTTCAGCATTTCGGCGATGCCCTGACGATCCGGGTAGACACCCTGCGTGTGGGTCCACACCGTCATCGCGCCATCGGCGAATTGCGCCACCGCGCAGGATGGCCCGATCGATCCATGCGCCTGGTACGGCCGCGTGTAGCTGGCCTCAAGGGTCCGGCCGGCGAACGCCGGATTGCCCTGCTGGAAGATGGTCGCATCCTGCGACGGCAGGCTCGTCAGCACGTTCGGCAGATCGTCCTGCTTCGGCAAGGCGGCGGTTTCACGCCATTTTGCGGCCGCCGACAGCGCGTTCATCGCCTTGATCGCCCAAAACTCCTTCGCCGCCACGACGGCGAGGAAATTGCCATCGCGTACCACCTTGACGACGCCGGGCAGTTTTTCCACCGCGGCGGTGTCGCATTCGATGAGCTGCGCTCCGTAGCTCGGCGGGCGCACGACGCGGGCGTGCAGCATGCCCGGCAGCCGGATGTCCTGGACATAGGCCGCGCCGCCGGTGACCTTGGCCGGAATGTCGGCGCGGGGCACCGATTGGCCCAACACCTTGAACGTCGCAGGGTCCTTCAGTTTCGATGTCAGTTGCGCCTGCACATGAAGCGTCTCGGCCGCGACCAGATCGCCATAGCGCAGGCGCCGGCCGTCCGGAGCAATCACCTCTCCGTTTTCGGTGCGGAGATTTTCTGCCGGCAGACCGAAACGCCGCGCCGCTTCCGCGACCAGGAGTTCGCGCACCTGCGCCGCGGCGTTCTGAACAGCGGTGCCGCTGTCCTTCATCGAGTTGCTGCCGGACGTGTAGCCTTCGTTGGCCGTAAACTTGGTATCGGCCGTGACGACCTTCAGCGATGCAAAGGCAACCTCGAGCTCCTCGGCGGCGATCTGCTGAAACGCCGTCTTAAAACCCTGGCCGAGTTCGGCCTTGCCGGTGAATACGGTGATGCTGCCGTCGGCATCGATCCGGATCCAGGAGTCGAGAAATGGCGCCTGCTTCAAACTGCCGGGGGGATTTTGCGCAGCAGCAGGCAGCGCTTGATCCTGCGCGAAGGCATTGCCGAGCGAGAAGCGGACGATCAGCGCGCCACCGCCGGTGAGCACGCGGCGGCGATCGAGAACGACGGGGGGGTTCATTGTGCGCTCCCCTGGGCCGTCGAGGCATCCGCGGTCTGCATCAGAGCCGCGGCGCGATGCACCGCGCGCAAGATGCGCATATGCGTGCCGCAGCGGCACAGGTTCGGCTCCAGCGCGGCGCGAATCTGCTCATCGCTCGGCCGCAAATTCCGCTGCAGCAAGGCCTGCGCCTGCATCATCATTCCCGGGATGCAGTAACCGCATTGCGCCGCCTGCTCTTCGATGAAGGCGCGCTGGATCGGCGAAGGCGCCTCGATGCTGCCGAGCCCTTCCAGCGTGGTAACCTGCTTGCCCTCGAGCAGCAGCAGCGGCGTGACGCAGGACAGCACCGCCTTGCCATCGACGATCACCGTACAGGAGCCGCATTGCCCGAGGCCGCAGCCGAATTTGGCGGCGTTCAGCTTCAGATCCTCGCGCAGCACATAGAGCAGCGGGGTGTCCGGGTCGGCATCGATGCGGTGATCCCGCCCGTTGACCTTCAATGTCATCATGGCTTGCCTCGCTGCGCTGGATCGGTGGGGGCGCTCGTCGGCCCCGCCGAGGTCTGGAGAAATAGCGCCTGGCCGCCCCGTGCATCCGCGACGGTTTTCTCAACGCCGGACCAGGCCGGCGCGTTGCTGAAGCGCGCGCGCAGATAACTCAACAATGCCGCGATCTGCCGGTCGTCCATGCTGGCGGCGAAACCGGGCATGATCGGGCTGCGTTCGCCCTCCACCGGACCTACGCCGGAAAGCACGGTGTTCGCGGCATTGCGGGCATCGGGGCTGCTGATCGCCGTAGAGAGGCGCAGGTTGACCCCGCCATAGGGCGGCGGCCTGTCGGCTTCATGGCAGCCGGCGCAAGCCGCGGCGTAGATCGATGCGCCGGGAGTTGCGTCATCAGGCGGCGGCGATGCCGATCTGGCCTGCGTCAGCACCTCATCGGCCCGGCGTTTGCGATCCGGCGTCGGCGCACCGAACACGCCGGCCATATAGGCTGCGATGGCGCGGATTTCGCTTTCCGGCACCGACGACAGATTGCTGACCACCTGCGCCATCGGCCCGCGCGCGACGCCGTGATCGGGATGCCAGCCGTTCCGAAGATACGCGAACAAGGCATCGGCATTCCACGGCACCGGCGCCGGAGACTGGCCGTTGATCGCATAGGCATGCCAGTGTTCGGCCTCGCCGCCGGCGTATTGCGCGCTCTTTCGTTCCGCGCCCAGCGCATTGCGCGGGGTGTGGCAAGCGCCGCAATGCGCCAATCCTTCAACCAGATAGAAGCCGCGGTTCCACTCCGCGCTCTGCGTGGCGTCGGGTTGATATGCCGCGCGATGCAGGAAAAGCAGTTTCCAGCCTGCGATCAAAAAACGCTGATCGAGCGGGAACGGCAGCTCGTTGGCGCGGGGCCGCGCATGAACCGGCTGCCGCGTCATCAGATAGGCATAAAGCGCGCGGCCGTCTTCGTCGGAGACGTTGATGAAGTGATCGTAGGGGAAGGTCGGATAAAGGTGCCGGCCGTCGCGGTCGACGCCCGACCGCATGGCGCGGCGGAACGCAGCTTCGCTCCAGCGCCCGATCCCCGTCTCCGCATCCGGCGTGATGTTGGAGGAATAGATCGTGCCGAACGGCGTCGGCACCGGAAAACCGCCGGCAAAATCCTTGGCCCCGCGCAGCGTGTGGCAATCGCCGCAATTGCCGATCGCCGCAAGATCACGGCCGCGCCGAACCAGCGCCGGATCGAAGGATTGCGGCGCGGGCGGCTCGATCACGGCAATCGGCGAGCGCCAGGTGACCGCAACCGCGGCGATCGCGCCGGCAGCCACGATGCAGGCGATGACGCCCACTATGATCCGCGAAGATGCCATCGGTCTGCCGTGATCGCCTTGGGCCGCCTGTGACGGCGTTGTTCTAGCATGAATGCTGATGGCCAGCGCTTCACTAAAGATAGCGGGCCGATTGCGGCCTGCTATTTCTTCGCTCGCACCTTACGCCCGTTTCCCCGCCATCCAGGTCGCAACCACATCAAGATTTGCTGTTAGTGCGACGATGTCTGCTCGGGCCCCGGCGCGCAGCGCGCCGCGATGGTGCTCGATTCCCAAAAACCGTGCCGGGACCAGTGAAGCCGCGCGAAGCGCGTCATCGAGGCAAATCCCGATCAGCGTTACTGCATTTTTGACGGCCGATGCCATGTTGAGATGGGCGCCGGCCAGCGTTCCTTGTTCCGAAACGAGTCGGCCGTTGCGCAAATGGATCCGCCTCCCCATCAGGTCAAAATGGTCCTGCTCCGTGCCAACCGTGGGCATCGCATCGCTGACAAGGGCGATGTTGGTGCGATCCTTCGCTGCAAAGGCGGCCCGCGCAACGAGTGGATCGACATGGATACCGTCGAGAATGATCCCGGCTGTGAGACGTGCGTCGGTCAAGGCCACACCGACAATCCCCGGTTCGCGGGCGCTCATGGCGGGCATTGCGTTGAAGAGGTGCGTAACTCCACTAAGCCCGTCCACGATGGCCGCCGACAAAGTGTCGGAAGTTGCCTCGCTGTGACCAACCGAAACGCGGATTCCGCTCGAAGCGAGAGTTTTTATAAATCCGCCGGGTACGCATTCCGGCGCCAGGGTCACCAGCGACGATCCGACTGCGGCCAGTTCTACGAGCCAATCCAGATCCTCCCTTGTCGCAGATAGGATAAGGTCGCGGCGGTGAATGCCGGGACGCGCGGGACTGATGAACGGACCTTCGAGGTGAAGACCGAGGATACCGTCAGTGCCGGCCGATGATTTTGCGGCAGCAATTGCGGTTTTCATCTTCGAACGGCTATCGCTGATCAGGGTAGGCAGACAACTTGTGGTGCCGTAGCGGCGATGTGCCCGGGCAATGGCGCGCATCGCTTCCGGCGTCGGGCTATCATTGAGAAGAATGCCGCCGCCCCCGTTGATCTGCAGGTCGATAAAGCCCGGCGCAAGCAGCGTTCCAGGCGGCATGACTTCCGTTGGCCCGCCGCCTGCACGATCACGCGGCTGCACGCACAGGACCAGTCCTTGATCGATCAGGATCACCGCGTCGTTGTGCCATCGATAGCCATCGAAAATACGGTCCGCCGAAATTGCCGTCTGCTGCCCCGGCGCGTGTTCGGCTGTTTGTGGACCCATCGCCTCACTTCCTCACTGGTCACCTAGCAGGTCCGATCCATCCCTTGAACGAAGGGCGCAACTGCTCGAAGCCCGGGACACCGCGACAAAAGCGGAACTCAGGGGCCTACCAAACGTTCCGGAAAGGTGCAGCCGGAACGTTCGCGCAGGTATCGCCGCGCTTTGCGAGTAACTAGATGAGCAAATACAAATCATCGGACCAGGCCCCGTTCTATGCTGGCGTTGCCGGCGGAAGCACGAGTCGCCTTAGAGGCGCGCAGACATGCTGACTGAGCACATAAGTCCGCGGTTCGTCGACCTGGATTCGTGGTCGACCAGCGACATGACCGCGGCCATGTATGACGGCCAGCTTGTCGCATGCGCGGCGGTCCGGCCGGCCCTGCCGGCGATAAATGCCGCCGTTGATGACGCCGCGTCGGCGCTCAGGCGCGGCGGCCGTCTGGTCTATGTAGGCGCCGGTACCTCCGGGCGCATCGCCATTCAGGATGGCGCAGAGCTGCGTCCGACCTATGATTGGCCCAGCGATCGCATCGTTTTCGTGATGGCTGGCGGAATGCAAGCGGTGTTGCAGAGCGTCGAAGGCGCCGAAGACAACGAGGAAAAAGGCGCGGAAGCAATCGCGCGCGCCGGTGTCGATCAACACGACGTCGTTATGGCTGTGGCCGCGAGCGGCACGACGCCGTTCACGATCGGCGCCCTGCGTGCGGCGGGAGCACGGGGGGCGCTCACGATCGCAGTGGCGAACAACCGCGGCGCGCCGCTTTTCGCACTGGCGCGCCACAGGATATTGATCGAGACCGGCACCGAGGTGCTCGCAGGCTCGACGCGGATGCAAGCCGGAACGGCGCAAAAAATCGTCCTCAATCTGTTTTCCACAGCCGTCATGGTAAAGCTGGGCCGGGTCTATCGGGGCCTCATGGTGAACATGCGCGCAAGCAACGCCAAGCTGCTGCGCCGTGCGCAGATCATCGTCAGCCAGATCGTGGGATGTGACGAGAATGACGCCGCCCAATTTGTTCAGCGCGCCGAGGGCGACGTCAAAATTGCCGTGTTGCTGGCCCTCGGATGGGAACAGGCCGACGCCGTGGAGGCATTGCTTAGGCACGAGGGCAATCTGAGAGCGGTTATCGACGAGTTGGTCCATGATGCGAAATGAGCGGACCGAACCCCTCTCCCCTTGTTGGAGAGGGAGCATAGAGACCTTCGGCCACCGTACTTGGGACACTCGCTCGCATCTGACGATGCGCCCCGGCCTCTTCCGCTAGGGAGAGGGAAAGCAGCCTCACGACAATTTATTCGGCGCGCCGGTTGCAAATTTTGCAGCGCATCATATGATGGATATCATCCAAATAAATCCGGGCGCCAAACCGAGGAGTCCCCGCCATGTCCGTTACCGATCCGGTCGTCATCGTATCCGCAGTGCGCACTCCCCTCGGCAGGTTCCAGGGCGACCTGTCGCCGTTCAGCGCGCATAACCTCGGCTCGCACGCCATCGGCGCCGCCGTGGAGCGCGCAAAACTGACGCCGGACCGCATCGACGAAGTGTTCATGGGGTGCGTGCTGCCGGCCGGACAGGGCCAGGCCCCGGCACGGCAGGCCGCGCGCGGCGCAAAACTGCCGGATTCGACCGGCGCCACCACCATCAACAAGGTCTGCGGCTCCGGCATGAAGGCGACCATGCTGGCGCACGACATCATCAAGTCAGGCTCGGCCGATATCGTGCTGTCCGGCGGCATGGAGAGCATGACCAACGCGCCCTACCTGCTGGGTAAGGCGCGCGGCGGCTACCGGGTCGGCCACGACCGCATCATCGACCACATGCTGATGGACGGCCTCGAGGACGCCTATGAGACCGGCCGCTCGATGGGCGATTTCGGCGAAGCCACCGCCGAAGCCTACCAGTTCACCCGCAAGCACCAGGACGAATACGCGATGGAAACGCTGACGCGCGCCCGCAAGGCGGTGGAAGGCGGCGCGTTCAGGAAGGAGATCGCGCCGATCGCGGTAAAGGAAAAGGTCGGGATAAGGGAAATCGCGAATGACGAACATCCGCTGAAAGTCGATCCCGCCAAAATTCCGAACCTGAAGCCGGCGTTCCGCCCGAACGGCACCATCACGCCGGCGGCCTCTTCGGCGAATGCGGACGGCGCGGCAGCCCTTGTGCTGACGCGGCGCTCGATTGCCGAGCGCGACGGGCTTCCGATCGTGGCCGAGATCATGGGTCACGCCACTCACAGCCAGGAGCCGCAGTGGTTCACCACCGCGCCGATCCCGGCGATCCGCAAGCTGCTGGAAAAGACCGGCTGGAGCGCCGGCGATGTCGACCTGTTCGAGATCAACGAGGCTTTTGCGGTGGTCGCGATGGCGGCGGCGCGCGATCTCGGCATTCCCAGGGAAAAACTCAACATCAATGGCGGCGCGTGCGCGCTCGGCCATCCCATCGGCGCCACCGGCGCGCGGCTGATCGTGACGTTGCTCCATGCCCTCGAAGCGCATGACCTGAAGCGCGGCGTCGCGTCGCTCTGCATCGGCGGCGGCGAAGCCACCGCCATCGCCATACAACGGATCGTCCACTAACGCTTCCTGCATGTCGTATTATATTTTTGAGTAATTTCTGATCGGAAACCTTATGATTTCCAGCTGGCTGTCGGTGCGCCCGGCGTGTTCATTGTGCCGCTGCAGCAGGAATTCGGCTGGACCACCGCGGAGATCTCCTCGGCGCTGTCGATCCGCTTCATGCTGTTCGGGCTGATGGCGCCGTTTGCCGCGGCGCTGCTCAACCGTTTCGGCCCGCGCAACGTGACGCTGTCGGGCTGGCTGTAGGACCGATATGACAACCGCTATTTGCTGTTCTGGTATTACGGCCTGCGCGGCTGTCGCTGCTGTTCCTCCGCTTCACCGACTTCTCGTTCTATGGCCTGTCGCTGTTTGCGATGTTCTATGGCCTCGACTGGATCGCCACGGTGCCGCCGATGGTGCGCCTCACGGCGCAGCGGTTCGGGCCGGAGCGCGCAAATTTGGTGTTCGGCTGGATTTTTGCCGGCCATCAATTGGGCGCCGCGACCGCGGCGTTCGGTGCGGGGCTATCGCGCACCGTATGGGCGACGTACCTGCCGGCCTTCTTCGCCGCCGGCGCCCTATGCATCGTCGCCGCGCTCATCGTGCTGATGATTTCGCGGGCACCGAAGCCGGTGGCGGCGTAGCAACGACAACTCCGTCATGCCCGGGCTTGTCCCGGGCATCCACGTCTTTCGGACATCGCGGTTCGCTCAAGACGTGGATGGCCGGGACAAGCCCGGCCATGACGATGAACATCAAGGCCTGATCGTCATATTCGTCGCCATCCCCGGCGTGCGCAGCGGTTCGGCGAGGCGCGCGAATTCGCATAGCAGCGAGCGGGTCTTGCGCGGGTCGATGATCTCCTCGACCCAGAACTTTTCGGCCGAGCGGAACGGCGAGCGCAGCTTGTTGAGCCGGTTCTCGATCTCCTGCAGTTTTGCTTTTGGATCGTCTGCCGCGTCGATGTCGGCGCGATAGGCCGCTTCGATGCCGCCTTCCAGCGGCAGCGAGCCCCAATAGGCCGACGGCCAGGCATAGCGCATCGAAAACCGGTCCGCCGGCTGATGCACCACGCCGGCGACGCCGAACGAATTGCGCACGATGATGGTGCACCAGGGCACGGTGGTCTGGTTGACCGCCGCCATGGCGCGCACGCCGTGCTTGATGGTCCCTGCCTTCTCGGCCTCGAGCCCGATCATGAAGCCGGGACAGTCCATCAGATAGACCACCGGCAGATGAAAGGTTTCGGCAAGATCAGCGTAGCGCACCACCTTCTGGCATGCATCCGCGGTCCATGAGCCGCCGTAGTGGAACGGATCGCTGGCGAGCAGCAGCACCGCCCGTCCCTCCAGCCGCGCCAGCCCCGCGATGATCGGGCGGCCGAAATTCGACGCCATCTCGAAGAATGACCCCTTGTCGACCACCGCATCGATAATCGGCCGCATCTTGTAGACTTGGCGGCGGTTGCGCGGCACCGCCTTCATCAGCGATTCCTCGGCGCGCTCGGGATCGTCCTCGCAAGGCAATGTCGGCGGCAGTTCGTGGACCGACGACGGCAAATAGGACAGAAAACGCCGCGTTCGGCCGAAGGCTTCCTCTTCGGTATCGACCGCGTCGTCGACGCCGCCGGCGCGGGTCTGGATTTCCCAGCCGCCGAGTTCCTGCTTGCTGAGATCCTGACCCAGGCGTTTGACCACCGGCGGACCGGCCACGAACATCGCCGAGCTCTTGGTCATCACCGAATAATGGCTGGCAGCCAGCCGCGCGGCGCCCAGCCCCGCCACCGAGCCTAGCCCGAGGCCCACCACCGGCACGCGTGCCATGTTCGCCGTCGTGTACCAGTACCAGCGGGTGCCGCCGATGCCGCCCGGCAGGTTGGCGGCGCCCTTGGTCTCGATGGTTTTTACCGAGCCGCCGCCGCCGGAACCCTCGATCACCCGGACGATCGGCAAGCGAAAGTCATGCGCCATCTCCTCCGCCATCAGCGGCTTGGCTGAGATCGAGGCATCCGCCGACCCGCCGCGCACGGTAAAATCGTCGCCGACCACGACGACGGTGCGGCCGTCGATCTTGCCGCGGCCGAACACGCAATTCGCCGGCGTCAGGCCGGTGAGTTCGCCGTTATCGTTGTATTCGCCGACGCCGGAAATCGCGCCGATCTCGTGGAAGCTTTTTGCGTCGACCAGCTGATCGATGCGCTCGCGGACGGTGAGCCGGCCCTGGTCACGCTGCCGCTTGACCTTGTCAACGCCTCCCATCTCGCGCGCGAACGCTTCGCGCCGGGCGAGGTCGTCGAGTTCCGGCTTCCAGTTCATTCGCATCCTCTTCGATGATTTTCTTGTGGTGCCGGGATTGCCGGGTCCTGCAAGCGATTATGGAACAGATCGGCATTCTCCAGCATGCCGCCGATCGCGGCGCTCAATTCCAGCATTGTGGGCGCCACTTCCCTGTGCAGGCGCTTCTCGTCATACATCGCCGACAACAGCCCGATCGTGACGACGACGAATGTCTGGTATTGCGGCGACCACAGCGGCACCGCAAGGCCGTTGATGTGCGGGCTCCACAATCCGCAGGCGACGACATAGCCGTGTTCGCGCAGGAAGCGGCGGTTGGCTTCGATCCGCGCGCGCAGCAGCTTTGCTTCCTCCGGGATCTCGCGTTCCATTTCTGCCAGCAGCGCGTTGCCGACATCGACATCGAGCGCGGCGGTATAGGCATGGCCCGCAGCCGTGCTCGCCATCGCGATGCGGTCGCCGGTGGTGGAGTGCAGACCGATCGCACGGGCGGCGCGGCCGTATTCGAGATAGACTAGGTGAAACCGGTCCGGAATCACGAACCCGACCGTACCGGGCAGTTGCTCGGCGACATCCTGCAGCCGCAGCCGGATCAGGTTGCGCAGCTGCAGCCCGCGCACCATCGAGGTGCTCATCGCCACCGCGCTCGGCCCGATCCGGTATTTTTGATCGCGCGGCAAATATACCAGCTGGCCCATCCGGGTCAGGGTGTGGGTCAGGCGCGACACCGTGGAGCGCGGCAAGCCGCAGCGGTTGGAAATCTCCAGATTGCCGAGCCGCGCCTCGTGGCCCTCAAAACAGCGCAACACGTCGAACGCGCGCGACACCACCTGAATGACATCGCCATCGCCGTTAAGATCGCCCGCGAGCATGCCCTGCTTGCTGAGCCGTTCCGAGCGTCGTCCCATGTTCAAATGCCCGCCGTCATTCCGCTATGCGGAATAAAATTCCACTTGCAGAACAAGCTACCTCAGGCAATCTGCCGCCACAACAGCAGGCCGTTCGCGAAGGCATTGTCGTCAAAACGGTTCCTTCGGAGAACGGAATGCCAGAGATCAGGATTGTGACCGAGGTAGCGGGACGCGTTTGCGCGCTTCCGGTTGAGGCTGGCAGCAGCGTCAATGACGGCGACGACATCGTATTCGTCGAAGCAATGAAGATGGAAATCCCGGTCCCCTCGCCGGCTGCGGGAAAGCTCAAGTCAGTGCTCGTCAAGATCGACGACGTCGTTGCTGAAGGACAGGTGCTGGCGATCATCGAGACGTGAGAGCGGGTTCATCGAACGCCGCGACAATCTGTCCAGCGGCTCGCTGAAGACCTCGGGCGTTGCCATCGCACCCGGCCAATGACATTGTTGCGTCAACAAAATCGCAATTCGCAAAGGCGAATGCATCTGGGGAGGGAAACATGATTCATCGGATCATTGCGCTTGCGTCGGCTGCTCTTGCGAGCGCCTCGCTATTGGCGTTGTCTGCGGCACGCGCTGAAGACGTCAAACTGCCGCCGACCATGACGTTCACCGCCTACGACACCGGCACCGCCGGATTCAACATTGCGGTTGCCGTCGGCAAGATGATGAAGGACAAGTACGGCACCGATGTGCGCGTGCTCCCCGCGGGCAACGATGTCGCGCGGCTCGCACCGCTACGCGCAGGCCGCGCGGTCGTCTCGGCAATGGGCTCCGGCACCTACTTCGCGCAGGAAGGCGTGTTCGAGTTCGGGGCCAAAGAGTGGGGCCCGCAGCCGCTGCAGCTGGTGCTGTCGTCGGTCGACTGCAACGCAGCGTCGCTTGGCGTCGCGCGCGACACCGGCGTGACCGAGATCAAGCAGCTCAAAGGCAAGCGTGTCGGCTTCGTCGTAGGCTCGCCGGCCCTCAATCAAAACTCGCTTGCGATCCTGGCGTTCGGAGATCTCAAGCAAAGCGACGTCAAGGCCGTCGAATTCTCCAGCTACGGCGCAATGTGGAAGGGCCTAATCAACAACGACACCGACGCCGCGTTCGCGACCACCATCACCGGGCCGGCGAAGGAAGCCGAAACCTCGCCGCGCGGCATCATCTGGCCGCCGCTTCCGCACAACGACAAGGCCGGCTGGGAACGCGTGCAGAAAGTCGGATCGTTCTTCTTCCGGCATATGGCCACCTGCGGCGCCGGCATTTCCAAGGATAAACCGATCGAACTCGGAAACTATCCGTATCCGATTTTCATGGTGTACGGAACGGTGCCCGCCGACCAGGTCTACTCCATCACGAAATCGATGATCGTCGGCTATGACGCCTACAAGGATGCCGCCGCCGGCGCCGGCGGCCTTGCCGCCGAGCGCCAGACCAAGAACTGGGTGGTGCCGGTTCATCCGGGCGCCGTGAAGGCGCTGAAGGAAGCCGGTCAGTGGAGCGACGCGCAGGAGGCGCATAACAACGCGCTGTTCAAGCGGCAGGCCGTCCTGACGGCGGCGTGGGCCGACTACGGCAAGTCCAGCCCGCCGTCGGATGACAAGGCGTTCCTGGACGGCTGGATGAAAGCGCGCGCCACGGCGCTGCAGAAAGCCAATATGCCGAACGGATTTGACGAATAATGCCGTTTCCTAACCTCTCCCCGCAGGGGAGAGGTCGAAGCCGGAGCGCAGCGCAGGCTTCGGGTGAGGGAGCTCTCCACGCACTCGGACTCGCGGATAGGCCCCTCACCCGGATCGCATCTTTCGTGCGATCCGACCTCTCCCCTGCGGGGAGAGGTGACTTGAACGCAGACGGGAGTGCCGATGTCGTCCGCCTCATCATCCGCTGATGACATACCCGCGGCGGCAGCCGCTGCGGGCGCCAAACGTATCGAGTTCGACGATCCGCATGCCGGCATCGGCGGCCTGCAGGAGGCCGAAGTTTCGCGGGTGCGCACGCTGCGCGGCGCCTGGCGCTGGGCGCTGATTGTAGCGACCGCCGTCACCATCCTGCTATGCATCAACCAGCAATTCTCGTTGCGGTTTTTCATCGGATACACCCAGCTCAACACCGAATACTTCTATCTTTTGATCGCGCTGATGCTGCCGTTCACCTTCCTGATCTTTCCGAACTCGGAGAAATCGCCGCTCGACCGCGTTCCCTGGTACGACATCCTGCTTTTCGTTTCGACCTTCATCTCGGCCATCGTGCTGATGCGATCGGTGCGCAAGGCCGCCGAAGCCGGCTGGGAATTCGGCGGCGCGCCGACGACCGTCATCGTCGCCGGCGTGGTGATGTGGTTCGTGCTGATGGAGGCGTTGCGCCGCACCGGCGGCTGGAGCCTGCTGCTCAGCGTATTTCCGTTCACAGTCTATCCGCTGTTCGCGGACGCCAAATGGCTCGGTCCGTTCCGCGGCACGCAATCGACGCTGGAGCAGGCCACCTCCTATCACGTGCTGTCGGGCGAGAGCCTGCTCGGCATTCCGATTCAGGCCTTCGCCGACACCGTGATCGGCTTTCTGGTATTCGGCACCGCGCTGATGATGACGGGCGCCGGCAAATTCTTCATCAACCTGTCGTTTGCAATGTGCGGCACGTTCCGCGGCGGCGCGGCAAAAGTCTGCATCTTCGCCAGCGGCCTGCTCGGCATGATGAGCGGCTCGATCATCTCCAACGTGCTGACCGCCGGCACCATGACCATTCCCGTCATGAAGAAGAGCGGTTTTCGCGCTTCCTATGCCGCGGCGATCGAGGCCTGCGCCTCGACCGGAGCGGTGCTGGCGCCGCCGGTGATGGGCGCGACCGCGTTCGTGATCGCGCAGTTTCTCAATGTGAGCTACGCCGAGGTCGCGGTCGCCGCGATCATTCCGGCGGCGCTTTATTATCTCGGACTCTTCATGCAGGTGGATGCCTATGCCGCCCGGCATCGCCTGCTCGGCATCCCGCGCTCGGAATTGCCCAAGGTGATGGATACGATCAAGGACGGCTGGTACTACATCTTCGTGATCGTGCTGCTGGTGGTGATGCTGTTGCATTTCAAGCGCGAGAGCCACGCACCGTTCTATGCCACCGCGCTGCTGCTGGTGCTGAACCAGCTGTTTTCAAAGGAGACGCGCTGGACCTTCGCCACCATCAACAAATTCCTCGAGGTCAACGGCCGCACCTTTGTCGAGCTGGTCGGCATTCTCGCCGGCTGCGGTCTGTTGATCGGCGCATTTTCGATGACCGGCGTGGTGTCCAGCCTCGCCAACGATCTGCTGCGCATCGCCGGCGACAACGCGTTCCTGCTGCTCGGGATGTGCGCGTTCACCAGCCTCGTGCTCGGCCTCGGGCTGACCACCACGGCCTGCTACATCTTCCTCGCCATCCTGGTGGCGCCGGCGCTGGAAAAGCTCGGCCTCAACCGCATGGCGGTGCACATGTTCATCTTCTACTGGGGCATGCTGTCGTCGATCACCCCGCCGGTCGCCATCGCCTCCTTTGCCGCGGCCGGCATCGCCGGCTCCCCGGCGATGAAAACCGGATGGGAATCGATGTGGGTCGGCAGCATCATCTATTTCATTCCGTTCTTTTTCGTCTTGAACCCGGCGCTGGTGCTGCAGGGCGACAGCCCGTATTTCGAAGCGCTCGGGCTGATGGCGCTCGCCGCCTTCGGCACGCTGTTCATCTGCGGCGGCATCCAGGGCTATCAGACCGGGGTCGGCGATCTCCGCGGCGCCGGGAAACTTGAATGGCCGCTGCGCGTATTGCTGGTGCTCGGCGGCTTCGTGATAGCGACGCCCGGCGGCGGCATCATGCCGCTGTCTCAGTTGCAGATCACCAGTCTCGGTTTTGCGATCCTGATCCCGACCGTCCTGATCGCGCTGCTGCTGGTGCGGCGCACCGCGCTGGTACAAGGCCAGTTGCAGGCGCGTTGAGCGTAGAGGCTTCCGCCGAAGCCGGATTTGTGGTCTTGTTCTGACAACCGGAAAAACGGCCCTTCAAGAGCCTCAAACAAGCCGCGTTACAAAAAGGGAGAGTCATATGCGCGTATCACCCGCACTGCTTGCAGCCATCGCAATGATCATCGCACCCGCCGCGCTCGCGCAGACGCCCAAGGTCACCATGGAAGAAATGATGGTGCCGTCGAGTGATGCCGGCATCGAAATCTATGTGCGCAACAAGCGGCCCGCCGACATGGTTTCGTTCCGGCCGGAGCGCACCCTTCTTTATGTGCACGGCGCGACCTATCCCTCTTCGACCGCCTTCGACCTGCAGCTGGGCGGCATGTCATGGATGGACTACATCGCCGCGCGCGGCTACGACGTCTATCTGCTTGATTTGCGCGGCTACGGCAAGTCGACCCGGCCGAAGGAAATGAGCGAGAAGCCGGAGGCGAACCCGCCCATCGTGCGCGGCGATACGGCGGTGAAGGACATTTCCACCGTGGTCGATTTCATCCTGAAGCGGCGCAATATCCCGCGGCTGGATTTGCTCGGCTGGTCCTGGGGTACGACGCTGATGGCCACGTACACGACCCAGAACGCAGCCAAGGTCGAACGACTGGTGCTGTATGCGCCGGCCTGGATTCGCACTACCCCGTCGCTGGTGCAGGCCGGTCCGGGTCCGATTCCCGCCTACCGGATGGTGCGCAGGGACCAGGCGCTGGGCCGATGGATGACCGGCGTCGCCGAGAACAAGAAGGCCGGGCTCATTCCGGCGGGCTGGTTCGACGCCTGGGCCGACGCCACTTGGGCGACCGACCCCGAAGGCGGCAAGATGGATCCCCCGGTGCTGCGCGCGCCCAACGGCGTCGTGCAGGACGGTGCCGATTTCTTCGGCGCCGGCAAAGCGTATTACGACCCAGCCAAAATCACGGTGCCAACGCTCCTGATCAATGCCGAGTGGGATCAGGACACGCCATCCTATATGGCGCAGACGCTGTTCCCGCTGTTGGTCAACGCGCCGGGCAAACGCTACGTACAGCTCGCCGAAGGCACCCACAGCATCATCATGGAGAAAAACCGGCTCGAGCTGTTCAAGGCGGTGCAGGCGTTCCTGGATGAGGCGGCCGGATTGTAGCCGGTAGGGTGGGCAAAGGCGCTGTTGCGCCATGCCCACCATTGAGAGCGGGTCGCGACTAGGGGTCGGCACACCACCGGACGCGTTCGCGCGCCCGATGACTTTGGCCACCCTAGGGCTCTACACCACGTCGTTCACAGCCTGCATGTCGATGCCGAACGTTTCCAGGAATTTCGAGGTCATGACGTAGAATCCGATCGAGAGCTGTAGTTCGATCAACGCTCCCGGCGTGAGCTTGGCGGCAATGGCGTTGAGCGTCGCGTCGGTGGGTTTGTGTAACGTGACGACCTCGTCGGTAAACGCCAGCGCAGCGCGCTGCACCTCGTCGAAGCATGTGGCCGATCTCCAGTCCTCCAGCGCGGCGTTCTGCTGGTCGGTCACGCCGGCGCCTTTGCCGATGCGCTTGTGCGCCACCACCTCATACGGCGCCTCGCACAGGATGCCAGTGCGGGTGATCGCCAGTTCGCGCAACACCGGGTCTAACTCACCTCGAAAGCGGATGGCGGCGCCGAGGCGGCAGTATTGCCTGAGATAATCGGGCGAGTGCGCCATCATGCGGAAGATGTTGGCATTGCGGTTCTTTGCGACGATGCCGTTGGTGCGGTCGTCCAGTTTTGCCGGGTCGGAATACTCGATGCGCGCCATGCTTTATCTCAAACCTTGTGCTGCCGCTTATGCGCGACAAGCGCCTCGCCGAACGCCTGGAACAACTTGCGATTGATCGGGTTATGCTGCGGGTCGTACTCGGCGTGCCACTGCACGCCGAGCGCAAATCCCGGCGCATCCGCGATCCGGATCGCCTCGATGGTGCCGTCTTCCGCGACGCCTTCGACTACGACGCGCTTGCCGGGTTCGAGAATACCCTGGCCATGCAGCGAATTGACGCGGATGGTTTCGCAACCGAGCAGTGTCGCGAAGGCGCCGCCGCGAAGCAGCGCCACGTCGTGGCGGTCGGCGAAAACCACGGCGTGATCCGGATGAATCTCGCCGTTCTCCAGCCGCGGCATGCGGTGGTTCATCCGTCCCGGCAGTTCACGGATCTCCGGATGCAGCGAGCCGCCGAATGCGACGTTCATCTCCTGCAAGCCCCGGCAGATGCCGAACAGCGGCACGCCGCGGGCGACGCAGGCCTCCGAAAGCGACAGCGCCAGATCGTCGCGTTCGATATCGTAGGGCTCATGCCTGGGGTTCGGCTCGGTGCCGAAACGGGTCGGATGCACATTGGCGCGCGCGCCGGTCAGCACTACGCCGTCAACCACGTCCAGCAGCGCGCCGATGTCGGTGATCTCAGGCGCGCCGGCAAACATCAGTGGCAGCGCGCCGGCGACGTCGGCCACGGCGCGAAGGTTGCGCTCCCCGACCATCTGCACGACGAACCGGTTCTCGACGCGATGCGCGTTTCCGATCACGCCCACCACCGGTCTTCTCATCGAATCGCTTCCTGCCTTTTCCCTCGCCCCGGCGCCGGATCATGCCCGGCAGGGCCCGCCGGATCAAGCTCACGGCCCTGTGAATTGAGCATGGGCTGCCATCTGACACTGTGTACCGCTAGGGATTGCGACCCGGAGGGCGACCAATGATCCGCATCGGAGTGCTGCTGTTGTCGCTGATTGCAGCGGCGGGCGTCCGCGCCGCGCCGATCGAGAACAGCGACGGCTTCTGGAGCGAATGGAGCGAGGCGACCTTTGCCCGCGCGGCGGCCGAGAAGAAATTCGTGGTGGTTTCGCTGCAATCCTGGTGGTGCCGCTGGTGCCATGTGATGAACCGCGAAACCTGGTCCGACGCGGACGTTCGAGGCGTCCTCAAGGACAAGTTCATCCCGGTCTATGTCGATCAGGACAGCCGGCCGGACATCTCGCAGCGCTATGAGCGCTGGGGCTGGCCCGCCACCATCATCTTCGGGCCCGACGGCACCGAGATCGCCAAACTGCGCGGTTTTTACTCGCCGCAATATTTCATTCCGGTACTCACCGCCACCATTGAAGACCCCTCCCCGGTCGAATACCCCGAACCCGGCGGAGCCGAACGCGGACGCATACTGGCGACGGGACTGACCGACGCGCAGCGCGACGAAATCCTCGGCTTCATCGACAAGGCGTGGGATGACGAGCACGGCGGCTGGAGCAAATCCAAATTCTCCGATAGCGCGCTGCTGACCTGGGCGTTGCAGCGCGCGCGGCAGGGCGACCAGCAAAACGCCGCACGCATCAAAAAGGTTCTGACGCTGATGGCGGGCACCATGATCGACGACGGCGGCGCTATCAGCCAAGTCAATCTAAAACCCGACTGGTCGGAGCCGGCCCGCGAGTTTCCGATGTTCGCGCAGGAGGCCGCGCTCACCGCCTACGCGCGGGCTGCCGTGATGTTCGGCGATCCTGCCTACCGGCAGGCCGCCGACCGCATCTACGGCTTCCTTAAGGACACCATGGCCGCGCCCGGCGGCGGCTTCTACGCCTCGATGGGCCTCAGCGAAGGCGAGCCCGGCGTCGACAAGCGGCTATACGCCCGCGAGACCGCGCAGGCGGTCTCGGGCCTGCTGGCCTATTACGACGCGACCGGCGTGGTGGAAGCGCGCGAGCTCGCGAGTTCGGGTGCGCGCTGGGCGCTGGCCAACCGCGCCCTGCCCGGCGGCGGTTTCCGCCACGCCGCGCAAGACAAGGGCGGGCCTTATCTCGCCGACAATGTCGAGATGGCGAAGGCGCTGCTGGCGCTGCATCGCTCCACCGGGATGCGCGAATGGCTTAACCATGCGCGGGCCACCGCTGACTTCATCGCAAAAACCTTCATCGATCCCGCTACCGGCGGCTTTGTCGCCTCTGCCTCTCCGGACGCGCAGCAACTGACAAGACCCGTCAAGCAGCGCGAGGACAATGTCACGGCGGTGCGGATGTTCAGCCTGCTGTCGTCCTATACCGGCGATAGCCACTACCGCGAAATCGCCGAAGCCGGCATGGGTTATCTGACGTCGCCGCCGATATTGGACGCCTACGGCTTCCTGCCCGATGTGCTGCTGGCCGAGGACGAACTGCGCAACGAGCCGGTCCATGTCACCATCGTCGGGCCCAAGGACGATGCGCGCTCGGCAGCGCTGTACAAGGCGGCGCTGGCCTATCCGCTTCCCAACAAGCGCGCGGAGTGGTGGGACAAGCGCGAAGGCAAACTCGCCAACATCGATGTCGATTATCCCGATTATCCGGACGGCCCCGCGGCGTTCGCCTGCACCAGCACGTTCTGTTCGTATCCGGTGACGGAGCCCGGCGAGATCGCGGGCCAGCTCGACGGACTGAAGCGGGCGCGGAAGAAGTGACTCGTCGTCCCCGCGAAGGCGGGGACCCATACGCCGTGTCGTCTCGTTTCGGCACCGGGGCAGAGGCCTTCTGCAACAAGCAGCGCCAGGGGTTATGGGTCCCGCCTTCGCGGGGACGACTCGTAGAGAGTCACCCCTGAAACACCACAGCATCCACCACCACGCAGCCCTTGCCGGCCGAGTCCAGCAACACCGGGTTAAGATCGAGGCTCACCACCTTGGCTGCCGGATCAAGCATCAGCTCGCCGATCTTCACCGCAGCGTCGCACAGCGCGTCGACATCCATTGGCGGCTCGCCGCGCACGCCGGCGAACAGCGGCGCGATCCGCAATCTGCCAAGCGCGGCCTTCGCATCGTCTTTCGAAAACGGCGGCAGCAACAGCGTGGTGTCGCGGAAAATCTCGACATATTTGCCGCCGTCGCCGACCGCGACCACCGGCCCGAACACCGGATCGCGGTGTGCGCCGATCATGATCTCGCGCCGCCCGCCCACCATTGCCGCAATGATGACGCCGTCGAAGCGCGCGCCGTGCTGGCGGATGACGCCTTCCATCTGCGCATAGATTTCGCCGGCCTCCTCGCGCGTCCTGACGCCGAGCCTGACGAGGCCAAGCTCCGACTTCTGCGCAATGTCGGCCGAGCAGCCCTTCACCACCACCGGCCCGCCGATCGATTCAAACGCCGCCCCCGCTTCCGCGCGCGACCGGCACAGCCGATACGGCACCACCGGAATGCCCCCCGCGGCGAGCAGCGCCAGGCTGTCGGCTTCGTTGAGCATGGTGGTGGCCGCCGACGCGTCCGCCGGCGCGCCCGCGGCGCCGCGCGCGGCCTTGCGTGCAAGCGTGCGCGCCATCAATTCGCGATGCGCGAGGAACTGGTGCAGCGCGGTGACCGCCTCGGTTTCGGTCGGAAAAACCGTGCAGCCTTCCGCGGAAAACTGATCGGCAACGCTGCGCTGCGTCGCCGCGACCACCAGCGGCTTGCCGGTTTGCCTGCCGAACGCCGCGGCATCGCGCGCGAAGGCTTCGACATCGTAACCGGGGCCGGCCACGGGCACGCCGATCAGGAACGCGTCGGCCGCCGGGTCTTCCGCGATCACCGGCAGGATGTCACCGAACAGCCAGCTGTTGGAGAGCAATGCCGCGGTGAGATCGATCGGGTTGGTGGTGGTGGCAAAGCTCGGCAGGATGCCCTTGAGTTTCCTGTCGGTCTCATCCGCCAGCCTGGCCATCGGCATGCCCACGGCGGTGGCGGCATCCGCCGTCATCACGCAGACCGCGCCGGAATTGCTGATGGCGACGAGGCGCCGCCCTTTCGGCTTCCAGCCCTTCAGATAAAGCTCGGTGGCCTCGACCAGGCCGCGCATGTCAGGCGCGCGCCAGATACCGTGATGCTCGAAAAATGCGTCGACCACGCGGTCTTCATTAGCGAGCGCGCCGGTATGCGATTGCGCGGCCTGGCGGCCGGCTTCGGAGCGGCCGGATTTTAAGGCGATGATGGGTAAATCGCGGTCGAGCGCGACAGCAGCGAGTTCCTCGAGATATTTCTTTTCGGGGATGCTCTCCAGATACAGCAGCAGCAGTTTTACCTCCGGGTCCTCGGCCACTGCCACCGCGAGCTCGCCGACGGTGATGTCGGCGTCATTGCCGGTGGCGTGGGTGTGCCGCACACCGATGCCGCGCTGGCGCAGAAACCCGACCGGCACCGTCGAGAGCGCGCCGCTCTGGCTCAGCATCGCGACGTGGCCCTCGACGCGGTCCATGTCCATGAACATGGTGGAAAAGCTGGCGATGGCGCCAGTGCCGAAATTGGCCAGCCCCTGCGAATTCGGCCCGACGATGCGCATGCCGGTCTTGTGCGCGGCTTCCACCATGCGGCGTTCCTTCGCCTTGCCCGCGACCGCGTCGACCTCGCCGAAACCCGATGCCATCACCACCGCGATCTTGACGCCATGCGCCGCGCAATCTTCCACCGCGCCGATCGCGTTGTCGCCGGCCACCGCGACGATCACCATTTCGGGCGCTTCCGGCAGATCGGCGAGCCTCGGATAGCACTTGTGTCCCTGCACTTCCGAGCGCGACGGATTGATCGGGAAAATTTTGCCCGCAAAGCCGAACTTGTCGAGGTAGTGCACCGGCCGGCCGCCGACCTTGTTGGGGTTCTCCGAGGCGCCGATCACGGCGACGGATTTCGGGTCTAGGGCGGCTCGCAGACGACTCATGATTTGGTCCTTGTGAAATAGGGAACGAGACGATCGGTGAAGCGCTGGTAGCGCGCGGTGACCCGGTCGCCGATTTTGAGGTCGTTGTCGCCGTGCGCCATCATGCGAAAGCCTTCGGCGGTATCGACCAGAATGATGTTGTAGGGTACGTGCGCGCGCGCTTCCGGCGTCGCGGCGCGGACCACCAGCGAGGTGGCGTAGACGGTGCCCTGCCCGCTGGCGCGTTTGTCTTGCGGGTCCGGCGTGCCGCAGGCGGCGCAAAAACTGCGGCGGAAATATTGCGTGGCGCCGCAAGCCGCGCAGGACTGGTAGACGATGGCGTGTTCGCCCTTGGTCCAATCCGCGACGTGCTCTGCCTCGCCGCTCATCGCACCCGCTCCAGGAACATGCTGACATGCGACGACAACACGCCGCCGTCGCCATGCAGCAGCGCGATCGATGCATCGCGCACCTGGCGATTGCCGGCGCGGCCTGTCATCTGCAGCTGCGTTTCCACCAGATGCGCCATCGCGCCGCCAACGCCGCAATGGCCGTAACTCAACAGCCCTCCGTGGGTGTTGAGGGGCATCGCGCCGGCGCGGCTGAAATGGCCTGATCGAACCCGCGCCGCCGCCTCGCCGCGGCCGGCAAGGCCGAGTTCTTCCAGCAGCATGGCGAGCGTAATCGTAAAACTGTCGTAAATGCCGGCGTATCGCACATCGCCGATCCCGAGGCCGGAAGCGGCCCTGGCACGCTTGAGCGATATCGCCGCGCCCATCGCATCGAAATGCGGGATCGTGGTCACATACTGGTGGGTATGCGCCTGCGCGCAGCCGCGCACACGCACGCCGGTCTCGCCGGTACGATCGCGGCTGACCACGAACGCAGCACCGCCATCGGACACCGGACAGCAATCCAGCAGTTTTAATGGCAGCGCCACCGGTTTGGAATTCATCACGCCGGCGACCGTAATCCTGTCGCGGAATTGCGCGCCGGGATGATCGGCCGCGTGCTCGCGCATCAACACCGCGAATTCCGCGAGGTCTTCTTGGCGGAGGCCGTATTCATGCATGTAGCGCGAGGCAACCAGCCCATAATACGCCGGAATGGTCGGTCCCAACGGCATCTCATATTCGGGATGGCCGACCTGCGCCAGCGCCTGGATCGCGGCATCGCGGCTTTGTCCGGTGAGACGGTTTTCGCCCGATACCACCAGCACGTGCTTTGCGAGGTCCGCTTCCACGATGGTGTGCGCCAGCATGGTCATGGCCAGACCGGTGGCGCCGCCGACCTGCACAGCGTGCGCGTAAGCAGGCTTGATGCCAAAATGCTCGGCGAACACCGTGGCCAGCATGATGTGCGGCTGCACGGTGGAATAGCCGCAGAGAACGCCGTCGATCTCGGCGCGTTTCAGCCCGGCGTCGGCGATGGCGAGTTCCGCCGCCCTGCTCATCAGGTCTAGCGTGGAAGCGCCCTCATGCCTTCCAAATGACGTGAGACCGACGCCGGTGATGAAACTCATGTGGGTGACATCCGCGAACGCACCGGCAGCGCGCTCCCTCTCCCATGGGGAGAGGGTTGGGGTGAGGGGGTACGACCTATCGTTCGTCCGTAACCCCTCACCCGGATCGCATCTGACGATGCGATCCGACCTGTCCCTGCGGGAGAGGTGGAGTCCGGCAGTCCGTCATTGCGAGGAGCACTTGCGACGAAGCAATCCCCCCACCCTAACCCTCCCCCGCGAGCGGGGGAGGGAAGGGAGGGGGTTCTGGATTGCTTCGCTGCGCTCGCAATGACCCTGGTCATCAATACGACTTCGGCAGGCCGAGCACTTTCTCGGCAATAAAGCTCAGGATCAGCTGCGGGCTGATCGGCGCGATGCGCGGGATCAGGGCTTCGCGCAAGTAACGCTCGACGTGATATTCCTTGGCGTAGCCGAAGCCGCCATGAGTCATCACCGCCTGCTCGCAAGCCTGGAAACCCGCTTCGCCCGCAAGGTATTTTGCGGCATTGGCCGCGGGCCCACAGGGCAGGCCCTGGTCGTATTGCCAGCCTGCGGACAGCGTCATCAGCCACGCCGCTTCCAGCTCCATCCAGTTTTTTGCCAGCGGATGCTGGATCGCCTGGTTCTTTCCAATCGGGCGATTGAATACGATGCGGGTCTTGGCATAAGCGGCGGCGCGGGACAGCGCCAGCTCGCCGAGGCCTACCGCTTCCGCCGCGATCAGAATCCGCTCCGGATTCATGCCATGCAAGATATATTCGAAACCGCGGCCCTCTTCGCCGATGCGGTCCTCGACGGGAATCTCGAAATCCGCGATGAACAGCTCGTTGGAATCTACCGCCTTGCGGCCCATCTTCTCGATCTCGTGCACGGCGATGCGCTTGCGATCGAAATCCGTGTAAAACAGGCTGAGGCCGCGGGTCGGGCTCTTCACGTCCTCCAGCGGCGTGGTGCGTGCCAGCAGCAAGATCTTTTCCGCCACTTGCGCGGTGGAAATCCACACCTTCTGACCGTTGACGATGTATTTGTCGCCGCTGCGCATCGCGCGCGTCTTCAGTTGCGTGGTATTGAGCCCGGTGTTGGGCTCGGTGACGGCGAAGCAGGATTTTTCCGCACCCGACACGATCGGCGGCAACATGCGCTGGCATTGTTCGGGGGTGCCGAACACCACGACCGGGTTCAATCCGAACACGTTCATATGCACGGCAGACGCACCGGACATCCCTGCGCCGGATTCCGAAATCGTCCGCATCATGATCGCGGCATCGGTGATCCCGAGACCCGAACCGCCATACTCCTCCGGAATACAGATGCCGAGCCAGCCGCCGTCGGCCAGCGCCCTGTGGAAGTCGGCGGGATAACCGCCTTCCTTGTCTTTCTTCAGCCAGTAAGCGTCGTCGAAGCGGGAGCAGATTTTTGCCACCGCGTCGCGGACCTGTTCCTGGTTGGCCGTGAGCGCGAAATCCATCGTTCAGCTCCGCGCCGCGATCTTTGTGACGCCGTCGCGCACCATCGCTGCGATCTCGTCCGGCGAGAAACCGGCCTCGCGCAACACCTCTTCGCTTTGCTCGCCGAGTTTTGGTGCCAGGCGCACTGGCTCCGCCGTTGTTTCCGAGAAACTTGCGGAAACCTTCATGCTGCGGATCGCGCCTTCGCTGGGATGCGTTACGACGGGAAAGAAATCGGTCGCAACGAGATGCGGATCCCGCAAGATGCTCTCGAGATCGTGCATGGGCATCACCGGTACATCGGCCTTGGTCAGCAGATCGGACCACTCCGCGGTGGTGCGCGTCTCGAAGATGCGCGCAAGCTCCGCATACACGAAGTCGATATTGACCGCGCGCCCGGCAAAGGTCGCGAATTTCGGATCGCGGCGCAAATCATCCCGTCCCGTTGCCTTGAAGAAATTTTCCCACTGCTTGTCGTTATAGACGATCACGCTAATAAAACCGTCGGAGGTTTTGTAGGGCCGCCGGTCGCGCGACAGGTGCCGCGCATAGCCGCCTTTGTCGAGCGGCGGCTCGTAAGTGAGCCCGCCCATGTGGTCGCCCATGACAAAACCGGCCATGGTTTCGAACATCGGAATATCGACGCGCTGGCCGCGCCCGGTGCGGTCGCGATGCACCAGGCTTGCGCAGATCGCGCCCACGGCGGTGAGGCCGACGATGCGATCGACCAGCGCGTTGGGAACGTAGCGCGGAATGCCGTCGCCGGTCTGCGCCATCAGCGCGGGCAGCGCGGTGGCGCCCTGGATCAAATCGTCATAAGCGGGCTTTGCGGCATAAGGGCCATCCTGGCCGAAGCCGAATACGCCGGCATAGATCAGCCGCGGGTTCACCTTTGCGACCACGTCGTAGCCGAGCCGCAAGCGCTCCATCGCCTGCGGACGAACGTTGTAGACGAGCACGTCTGCCGATGCGATCAGGCGCAGCAGCGCGTCGCGACCGGCGTCTTTCTTCAGATCAAGGCAGATGCTGCGCTTGCTGCGGTTGGTGTTGAGGAACACCGGCCCCATGCCGGGATGCCGGGTCGGGCCGATCTGCCGCGTGACGTCGCCATCCAGCGTCTCGATCTTGATGACGTCGGCGCCGTAGTCGCCGAGCATCTGGGTGGCGTACGGCCCCATCAGCACCGTGGTCAGGTCAATGATCTTGACGCCCTGCAGGGGTCCCATGGTGTCGTTCGCTCCGGCGCGGCGCTGTGATCCCAGCCGTTTTCGCAAGGCCTAGTAACGGCATGGGAACGGGGAGATCAAGGGCCGGGATTTGGCTGGGCAAAGTCGCCGGGCGCGAACGCGCCCGGTGGCGTGCCCGCCAT
Organism: Bradyrhizobium sp.; assembly: GCF_036009065.1. Taxonomy (GTDB): domain Bacteria; phylum Pseudomonadota; class Alphaproteobacteria; order Rhizobiales; family Xanthobacteraceae; genus Bradyrhizobium. Next base: position 42,787 of record NZ_DASYMN010000170.1, read on the forward strand.
TACCCCATACGATGCTCAATGGTGGGCACGGCGCGAAGTCGCGCCTTTGCCGACCCTACGGTTTCCCCATCATCTTGCGCAACTCGGTCTTCAGCACCTTGCCGTAATTGTTCTTCGGCAGCGCGTCGAGATAGACATAGCGCTTCGGCCGCTTGAAGCGTGCGATCGAGTTCAGGCAATGCGCGTCCAGCGTCTGGTCGTCGGCGGCGGCGCCCGGCTCCAGCACCACGCAGGCGACCACGATCTCGCCCCAGTCCGCATCGGGCGCGCCGATTGCGGACACTTCCCGCACATCCGCATGCGTCAGCAGCGCCTCCTCGACCTCGCGCGGATAGATGTTGGTGCCGCCGGAAATGATCACGTCCTTGGAACGGTCCGACAGCGTGAGAAAGCCGTCCTCGTCCAGCTGCCCGACGTCGCCGGTGCGCAGCCAGCCATCCTTCAATGTTTCCGCATTGGCCTTCGGGTTGTTCCAGTAGCCCAGCATCACCGCGGCGCCCTTGGCCTCGATCTCGCCGGTTTCGCCTGGCGGCAACGGCTTGCCGTCGGCGTCAGTAATGCGAACCTGCATCACGCTCTGCGCGGGTCCCGCCGATGCCAGCCGTTCGAGATAGCGCGGATGCTCCGTATCGGTGTGCCAGTGCCGGCCCAGCGAGGTGATGCACATCGGCGATTCACCCTGGCCGTAGATCTGCACAAAACGCTGGCCCATGGTAGCGATGGCGTCGCTGATATCGGCGAGATACATCGGGCCGCCGCCATAGATGATGGTGCGCAGCCCCTCGCCGTTCTCGCCACGGCGTTTGGCGGCATCAACCAACCGCCGCACCATGGTGGGCGCGGCGAACATCACGACATTGCCGAGCTGTCGGCCGATATTGAGCACCTCGTCCGGGTCGAAGCCGCCGGATTCGGGGATGACGTGGCGTCCGCCCATCCGGACGTGAGGAAGGTGATAGAGACCGGCGCCGTGTGAGATCGGCGCGGCATACAGCGAGACATCGTCAGGCGTCGCCGCGTCGACATCGGCGAGGTAGCACAACGTCGCCGCCACCAGATTGCCGTGGCTCAGCATCACGCCTTTTGGCCGGCCGGTGGTGCCGGAGGTGTAGAACAGCCAGGCCAGATCATTCACTTCGCGCGACAGCGGCGATGGCGTGCCCTCCCCTGCGCGCATGCTGCGATAAGCGGCGCTGTCCATCGACAGCGTCTTCATCGACGCCGGCAGCTCGGATGTGGTTTCCGCCAAAGCCTCGATCGTGTCGTCGGAAACGAATGTCAGCTTCGCGCCGGCGTCAGAGCAGATCCACGCCGCCTCGCGTCCGTGCAGCTTGGCGTTGATCGGAATCGCGGCAGCACCAATCCACCAGATGCCATAGAGGCACTCGAAGTATTGCGTGCAGTTGGATGCGAACAGTCCGATGCGGTCGCCGGGCTGGATGCCGTAGTCGAGTCGAAGCGCAGCGCCGATCGCGGCGGCGCGCCGCGCGAACGTTTCGTAGTCCGCTTCAAGATCGAAGCTACGGAGCAGCGCCGGTGACCGTGGGTGCAACCGGGCGGTCGCCGCCAGCCATTCGGCAACGTTCATCGCTTACTTCGCCGGCTCCAGCAGCGAAACATAATTCGCGACCGCCGCCCCGCCCATATTGAAGATGCCGCCGAGTTTTGCGTCTTTGATCTGCATGCCCTCGGGCGCCTGCCCGAGCAGCTGCATCGCGCTGAGCACGTGCATGGAGACGCCGGTGGCGCCAATGGGGTGGCCTTTTGCCTTCAGGCCGCCGGACGGATTGATCGGCAGCTTGCCGTCCTTCTGCGTCCAGCCTTCCTTGATGGCGCGGGCGCCCTGTCCCTTCGGCGTCAGACCCATCGCCTCGTATTCGATCAATTCGGCGACGGTAAAACAATCGTGGGTTTCGACGAAGGACAGGTCGGACAGCGTCACGCCTGCCTTCTGCAGTGCGCGCTGCCAGGCCACGGTGCAGCCTTCGAACTGCAGGATGTCGCGCTTCGACATCGGCAAGAAGTCCTGCGCATGCGCGGTGGCCTTGATGTTGACGGCCTTGCCCATGGTCTTGGCAGTTTCCGAATCCGTCAGCACCAGCGCCGCGGCGCCATCCGACACCAGCGAGCAATCGGTGCGCTTCAGGGGACGAGCCACGAACGGGTTCTTCTCGCTTTCCGAGCGGCAGAAGTCGTAGCCAAAATCCTTGCGCATCTGCGCGTAAGGGTTAGCGACGCCGTTCTTGTGGTTTTTCGCGGCGATCATCGCCAGCGCATCGGACTGGTCGCCGTATTTCTGGAAATAGGCCTGCGCGATCTTACCGAACACGCCGGCAAATCCGCCGGGGGTGTCGCCGTCCTCCGGCAGATACGAGGCGCGCAGCAAATTGCGGCCGATCTCGGGGCCCGGCGTGCGCGTCATCTGCTCGACGCCAACCACCAGCACGATCTTTGCGGCGCCCGCCTCGATCGCGCGAACACCCTGATGCACCGCCGCCGATCCGGTGGCGCAGGCATTCTCGACCCGCGTGGCCGGCTTGAAGCGCAATTGCGGATCGGCCTGCAGTACCAGCGAGGCGGTAAAATCCTGCGGCGAGAAGCCGGCGTTGAAATGTCCGAGCACGATTTCGTCGACATCGGCAGCCGAGATGCCGGCATCGGCGAGCGCTTCATTCGCGACCTTGACCACGAGGCTCTCGACGGTCTCGGTGTCGAATTTCCCAAACGGCGTGTGCGCCCATCCGACGATGCTGGCTGTCATGGTGGTTCTCCCTGTCTCACCTGCGTCATTGCCGGGCTTGACCCGGCAATCCATCCTCTTCGCAAGACTCTTGTGAAGATAGATGGATGCGCGGGTCAAGCCCGCGCATGACGAGCTAGTTTACGAACTTTCCGCCGAGTTCATCCTCTATATGGATACGAATGATATCATCGAAAGTCTTCTCGGCGGTGGTAAAGCCGAGTTTTCGGGCGCGGCTGGCGTCGAAATTCCGTGGCCAGCCATCGACAATCCCCGTGATGAATGCATCCGGCTCGCGTTTGATCCGCGCCGCCACCTTGTCGCCGGCCACCCGCTTCAATGCGGCGATCTGCTCGCCGACCGTCGCCGACAGGCCGGGCATGGTGAGGTTGCGGCGCGGGCCGGCCGCGGCGGTGTCCATCGTGCCGGCGTGAATCAAAAAGCCGACCGCCGAGCGCGGCGAGGCATGCCAGTGGCGGACGTCCTCCGATACCGGCAGCACCGCTTCCTTGCCGGCAAGCGGCTCACGCAAAATGTTGGAGAAGAATCCGGACGCCGCCTTGTTGGGCAGGCCGGGGCGGATGCAGATGGTGGGCAGCCGGATGCCGATGCCGTCCATGAAGCCGCGGCGCGAATAATCGGCGAGCAGCAGTTCGCCGATCGCCTTTTGCGTACCGTAGCTCAGCAGCGGCGTGTGGAAGAACTCATCGCCGATGGCGTCGGGGAATGGCGCGCCGAACACCGCGATCGACGAGGTGAATACCACGCGCGGCTTGTAGCCGCCGCCGATCAGCCTTACGGCGTCGAGCAGCATCCGGGTGCCGTCGAGATTGATGCGATAGCCCTTGTCGAAATCGAGCTCGGCCTCGCCGGAGACAATGGCGGCAAGATGAAAGATCACGTCGGGGCGATCGGCGACCAGTTTTTCCGCAAATCCCGGCACCGCGAAATCGCCGGCGATCGTGTTGACCGGAAATCCGGCATTGGCGGGCTTGGCCGGCTCCACCACGTCCTGCAGCGTCATCCGCGTGATGTCGGTTTTTCCGAGCCGGCCGTCGCGCAGCAGGCGTTCGGTGAGTTTGCGGCCGACCATGCCTGCCGCGCCGAGAATGAGGATGTGCAAGAGAAGACTCCTGTTTGAATTTTAAACACCGTCATCCTGAGGAGCCGCGCACTTGCGCCGCGTCTCGAAGGATCGGCAACGGGACTCGTGGCCATCCTTCGAGACGCCCGCTACGCGGGCTCCTCAGGATGACGGTTAAGGGTTACTCCTTCACCGCGCCGGTCATCGCCGACACGTAGTGCTCGACAAAGAACGCGTAGAGGATGACCAGCGGCAGCGAGCCAGCCAGCGCACCGGCCATCAGCGAGCCCCAGCGATAGATGTCGCCGTCGACGAACTCGTTGACGATCGCCACCGGCACGGTCTTGTTGCTGGTCGATTGCAGGAAGGTGAGGGCGTAGATGAATTCGTTCCAGCACAGCGTGAAGCAGAAGATGAATGCCGAGATCAATCCCGGAATTGCCAGCGGCAGCACGATCTTGGTCAGTATCTGCCAGCGGCTCGCGCCGTCGATCAGCGCGCATTCCTCCAGCTCGAACGGAATGGTCTTGAAATAGCCCATCAGCAGCCAGGTCGAGAACGGGATCAGGATGGTCGGATAGGTCAGGATCAGCGCCATCGGCGAGTCGAACAGGCCGTACTGGAACACAACGGTCGCGAGCGGAATGAACAGGATCGACGGCGGCACCAGATAGGACAGGAAGATCAACCCGCCGACCCATTGTGCGCCGCGATAGCGCAGGCGGACGATCGCATAAGCCGCGAGCACGGAGGCGACGATCGACAGCACGGTGGCGCAGACCGCCACATACATCGTGTTCCACAGCCACCATGGATAATAGCTCTCGAACAGCAGCTTGTGGATGTGCTTGAAGGTCGGATTCCAGGTCCAGAATGGGTTGAACTTGTCGAGATCGAGCAGTTGCTCGTCCGGCTTGATCGCCGTCAGCCCCATCCAGTAGAACGGAAACAGCAGCACGAACACGATGATCGCCAGCGGCAGATACAGCGTGACCATCCGGCGCGGCACCGACTGCAGGTAGCTCATGCCCTCGCTGTGGTCGTCCATCGCCACGGTCCGTGCCGGGCCGGACAGCACCGCCTTAAGGTCGATTTTGGGAGCGGGAACGTCAGTCATGATGCGACCCTCTCGTGTCCCGGGCGCAGCGCAGCGCGTAGCCCTTGCGAAGCGGTGCGCTGCAGAACCGGGACCCCGGTTTTACGAGCGCGCAAGTAGCTGGGTCCCGGCTCTGCGCAGCGGGATGAAGAATGCCGCACCCCGTCCGGGACACGATGGAGAGCGACAACTCAATCATTGTTCTCTCCCTGTTGCCATTTGCGGCGCTGCAGGCCGAACCAGGACACCATGATCGCGGCGAGCAGGAACGGGATCATCGCGCTGGAGATGGCCGCGCCCTCCCCTAACTGCCCGGCGATGATCGCGCGCTGGTACGACAGCGTCGCCATAAGATGGGTGGCGTTCACCGGGCCGCCGCGAGTCATCGCCCAGATCAGTTGGAAGTCGGTGAAGGTGAACAGCACCGAGAACGTCATCACGACAGCGATGATCGGGGTCAGCAGCGGATAGGTGATGAAGCGGAACATCTCCCACTTGCTGGCGCCGTCCAGCGTCGCCGCCTCGTACAGCGAGGGCTGAACGGTCTGCAGGCCGGCGAGCAGCGTGATCGCCACGAACGGCACGCCGCGCCAAATATTGGCGAAGATCACGCATGCACGCGCCCATTCGACATCGCCGAGGAAGTTTATATTCTGGGTGATCAAGCCGAGCTGCTTGAGCGACCACGAGATGATCGAGAATTGCGAGTCGAAGATCCACCAGAACGCCAGCGCCGACAGCACGGTCGGCACGATGAAGGGGATCAGCACCAGCGCCCGCAGCATCGCCTTGAACGGCATGTTCTCGTTCAAGAGCAGCGCCAGATACAGCCCGATCGCGAATTTGATCGCGCTCGCTATGAAGGTGTACAAAAGTGTATTGAACACCGAGAGCCAGAAGATGGTATCGCCCCACAGCCACTCGTAATTCTCTACTCCGATGAATTCACCGGCCCTTCCGATCTTGGCGTCGGTGAACGAGATCCACACGCCCAGGCCCAGCGGATAGGCGAGGAAAAATATCAGGAACGCCATCGCCGGCAGCATGAACCAAAAGCCAAGCCAGTTGCGGTTGGTCCTGACCTGGTCCCACGTCGTCGCCTCGCGGATCGGCGCCCTGGCGGCTCTGGGTTCGAGTGCGATGTCAGCCATTGGCGGAATCCCGTACTATCGGCGCAGACTTGGGAAAATGATGGAGAGGGCCGCAATCCTGCGCGGCCCGCTCCAGTGTCATCAACGATAGATACGCTTCAACTGGCGTTCCGTCACCGCGATTGCACCCTTGGCGTCGTCACGTCCGCTGCAGTAGTTCGCAAACATGTCGACGATGAGGAAGTCGGCGATTGCAGTGGCCGCCTTCTCGCCGGGCGTACCGATGCCCGATGCGGGAAGCGCGCGCTTGCTGGCCTGGCTGAAAACCTGGTTCTTCGGGTCAGCAGTCCACACTGGCGAAGCGTCATAGGCATTGAGCGTGTGCGTGAGATACCCGCGCGCGCCCGACAGCCACTTGTCGAAGTTTTCCTTCTCCAGCATGAAGGCGATGAAGGCCTTTGCCGCGTTTGGATATTTGGTGAAGTTGAACGCAAGGATCGGAACCGCGAGCTGCAGTTCGGTCGGCTTGCCGACCGGACCGACCGGCCACAGCGCGTGGTAGGTGTCGTCCGCGAGCTCTTTCTTGCTCGCATCGTCCTTGGCGGCAACATAGATCGAGATGCCGTTGGCGGTGCAATGCAGTTCGCCCGCGAGGTACGCCTTGTTGTTGGACGAGTCGTTCCAGGACGCGACGCCGGGAATGAAGGTGTCCGACAGCGCCTTGGCGTATTCCAGCGCCTTGACGGTCTCCGGCGAGTTGATAATGACTTTGTTGTCCTTGTCGACCGTGTAGGCGCCATGGCCCCACAGGATCCAGTGCAGCCACGCATTGGCGTCACCAGTGGCGTGACCGAGTGGGTAGCCGGCCGGCGTATTGTTCGCCTTCAACGCTTTGCACATGGCAAGGAAGCCAGGGAAATCCGTCGGGAATTCCTTGAAGCCGGCCTTTTCCATCGACGACTTGCGGTAGGTCATGTAGCCGCCGATGGTCGCGACGGGAATGCCGAGCCAGTCGTTGCCCTGCTTGCAGGTCTTTTCCGCGGCGTCAGTCCAGCCGCCATACTTCTTGCCGAGATAGTCGGCGACGTCGTTCATCTTCAGCACTTTGGTCGGGAACAGCTGCGGCAGGGTATGCAGACCCCAGGCCAGATCGAGTCCCGATCCGGTGTTCGCCGCGACCGAGGCCTTCGGCTGCACGTCTTCGAAGGATTCCGAGAACACGTTCATCTCGGTGCCGGTCGCCGTCTTGAACGCCGCGACCATGGCGTTGAACGCATCGTCCTCGGCCGGCACGAAACGCTTCCAGCGCATCACGGTGAGCTTGGCGCCCTTTTCCGCTTTCCATGGCGAGGCCTGCGCCCAGGCCTTGGCGAATTCGAGCAAAGCCGGCCCGGTCAGCGCGCCGGCCGCAGCAAGTGCGGTGCCGCCTTTAATTACGGAGCGGCGTGTAAAATCATGCATCGTGGTTCTCCCTTAAGGTTTTTTGGTTGTTCAGGCGTTGAGCCGCTTACCCGTGGTCTCATCGAACAGATGGACGAGCGCGGGATCTGGTTTAAGCCGGACCTTGTCGCCCGGATTGAATTGATGGCGTTCGCGGAATACCGCGACCACCTGCTGGCCGCCGAGCTTGGCGAAAACCTGGGTTTCCGACCCCGTAGGTTCCACCACCACGATCTCGGCTTCTGCGCCGTCGTCGGCGATGGTGAAATGCTCGGGCCGGACACCGTAGACCGCCGGCCGGCCGTCGGAATCGGGCGGCGCACTCGCGAGAGGCAGCTTCACGCCGTTCGGTCCCTCGAAGCTGGCGCTGCCATTCACCTTCACCTTGCCGTGCAGGAAATTCATCGCGGGCGAGCCGATAAAACCGGCGACGAACTGGTTGTCGGGCCGGTCGTAGAGTTCAAGCGGCGTGCCGATCTGCTCGACGATGCCGTCATGCATCACCACGATCTTGTCGGCCATGGTCATGGCCTCGATCTGGTCGTGGGTGACGTAGACCGTGGTGGTCTTCAGCCGCTGGTGCAGTTCCTTGATCTCGGTGCGC
>NZ_DASYMN010000171.1:0-17387 GCF_036009065.1 Bradyrhizobium sp.
GCCTCAGATTCTTCCACTTGGTCACACAGGAAGCACTGATCTGAAGCTCCTCGGCGATCGAGCGAACCGTCTCGCCAGCGTCAGCACGCGCCAGAGCGCGTTCGCGAATATCTTCCGAATAGGGTCGCGTCATCCATGCTCCCAGCATGAAGTTTGAATCAGAAATCCGCTCCAATTGGAATCCCGATTCTGGTAAAAAACAACATGCTCTAGCTTCGGTCCATCGCGTCGTAACCGGGGCCCCGGCTCTGCAGCGCACCGCTTCGCGAAGTGCTACGCGCTGCGCTGCGTCCGGGGCCCGTCTACTTCTTCCCCAGTTGCGCGTGCGGGCGGCCGAAATCGGGGGCGGCGGAATCCTGGCCGATCTCGACGATGCCGCGACGGATGGCGCGGGTACGGGAAAAATGCTCGAACAGCGCCTCGCCGTCGCCGCGGCGGATCGCGCGCGTCAGCTTCGAGAGGTCCTCGTTGAAGGTGCCGAGCATTTCCAACACCGCGTCCTTGTTGGTCAGGAACACGTCGCGCCACATGGTCGGATCGGATGCGGCGATGCGCGTGAAGTCGCGAAAGCCGCCGGCGGAGAACTTCAGCACCTCGGATTGCGTGACCCCTTCAAGCTCATCCGCCGTGCCTACGATTGTATAAGCGATCAGATGCGGCAGATGGCTGGTGATCGCGAGCACCATGTCGTGGTGGTCCGGCGTCATGATCTCGACCCTGGCGCCGAGCCCGGCCCAGAACGCGCGCAGTTTTTCGACCGCGTCCGGATCGGCGCCTTCCGGCGGGGTGAGAATGCACCAGCGCTCGATGAACAGTTCGGCAAAGCCGGAATCGGGACCGGAATGCTCGGTGCCGGCCACCGGATGCGCCGGAATGAAGTGCACGCGGTCCGCCAGATAGGGCGCCATGTCCCGCACCACGGCGCCCTTGACCGAGCCGACATCGGAGACGATCGCGCCCGCTTTGAGATGCGGCGCGATCTCCTCTGCGACCGGGCCGCAGGCGCCGACCGGAATGCACAGGATGACCAGATCGGCGTCCTTCACCGCTTCCGCATTGGAGAGGGCTACGCGATCGACGACACCCAGCTCCTCGACACGCGCCCGGGTTTTCGCCGAGCGCGCGGTGGCGACGATTTCTCCCGCCAGTCCCTGCGCCCGCGCGGCACGCGCGATCGAGCCGCCGATCAGCCCGAATCCGATCAGCGCCATGCGTGGAAAAAGCGGCGCGGCGTTCATTTCCGGCCCACGAAATCGCGCAGGCCCTCGACCACCAGGCGATTGGCTTCCTCGAGGCCGATGGTCATGCGCAGCGCATGCGGCAGGCCGTAATTGCTCAATCCGCGCAGCACCAGGCCGCGTTGGGTCAGGAACGCGTCGGCATCGGCCGCGGTCTTGCCCTTCTCCAGCGGAAAATGGATGAGGACAAAGTTCGCAACGCCGGGCGTCACCTTCAGCCCGAGCTTGCCGATCTCTTCCGTCAGCCAGTTGCGCCAGTGCTCGGTATGCGCTTTCGACATCTGCTGATGCGCGGTATCCTCGATCGCCGCCACCGCCGCCAGCATCGCCGGCGTCGAGACGTTGAACGGCCCTCTGATGCGGTTCACCGCATCGATGAGATGCGCCGGGCCGAACATCCAGCCGACCCGCAGCGCGGCGAGGCCGTGAATTTTCGAAAAGGTGTGGGTCATCACGGTGTTCTCCGTGGTCGCCACCAGTTCGATGCCGAGCTCGTAATCTTTGCGCGAGACGTAATCGGAATAGGCGGCATCCAGCACCAGCAGCACATGCGGCGGCAGCCCGGCGCGCAGCCGCTTGACCTCGTCGAACGGCAGATAGGTGCCGGTCGGATTGTTCGGGTTGGCGAGCCACACCAGTTTGGTCCGCGGCGTGACCCGCTGCAGGATCGCATCGACGTCGGCGGTAAAATCGGTTTCAGGCGCGACGACATTGGTGGCGCCGTTGGCTTTTGTCGCGATCGGGTACACCAGAAAACCGTGCGCGGTGCTGATCGCCTCGTCGCCGCGGGCAAGATAGGCGTGCGCCAGCAAATTGAGGATTTCGTCGGAGCCCGCGCCGCAGATGATGCGGTCGGGGTCGAGTCCGAAGGCGCGGCCGATCGCCTCGCGCAGCACCCGCGAGGTGCCTTCCGGATAATCCTCCAGATGCGCGGCCGCTTGCCTGTAGACCTCGATGGCCTTCGGCGAGGGGCCGAACGGCGTCTCATTGGCCGACAGCTTGAACACCTTGCGGCCCGGCTCCGGCACCGGGGTCTTGCCGGGCGTGTAGGGCGCAATATCGAGAATGCCGGGATTCGACACGGGGCGGGACATCGTCAACTCCGGATGTGCGGGATGGGCTATTTGGCCGACCCGTTCGGGGTCACCGTATAGCGTCTTGCGTGGCTGCCGACGAGAGCCGATGAGCGCACCGACGCGCCGGCTGCGATCAGCGCCGATTTGATGCGGTCGAGGTTTTCCGCGCCCGCCACCGAGACCAGCAACGCCGCGCCGTCGAACGCGGCGTCGGGCACCGCGACGATTTCGGCCAGCGGCGACAGCGCGCGCGCAACTTGCGCGTTCCATCCCGATACGCGCACGCTCCACATCTCGACCTCGGTGACCATGGCGCTGTCGGCGACGCGCGAGACCACGAATACCGGCAGCGCGGCGGGATGATCGGCGCGCTCGATGAACGGCAGCCGCGCGATGATTTTCGGCGCGCCGTCCGCCTCCAGCGCGATCCACCATGGCGTGCGGCTACTGGTTGCGGAGACCAGCGCGAGGTCGCCCTTCGATTTGGCTACGGCTTCCACCGCGGCCGGCGCACTGAAATGCGCGGCATAGGGAACGGTGAAGCCGAAATGAAACCGCGCCGAATCCCGCATCGCCGATTCGCCCAATGACAGATCCGCGTGCACCGAAAACGGCGCCTGCACATAGGTGAAGGTGGAAATGATGACGCGCCAGATGCTCTCGACGGTGTCGAGCGGCAGGATGCCGCGATGGCGCTGCACCAGCCGCCGCATCATGTCGGCCTCGCGCGCCGGGCGGAACGCCGAGCCGACCTCCTGGGTCTGCTTCACCGAAATCAGCCGGTCGATGATGTCGCCGCGTGCCATCAGCAGGCGGTGCACCTGGTCGTCGATGGCGTCGATCTCTTTGCGCAGCACTTCGAGCGAGGGCGGCGCGGGGGGCGATTTGGACATGATGAGAGACCTAGAACCATCCTTCGCGGCTCGCCGCAAGGGGCTAGCTGTCTACCCGTCATTGCGAGGAGCTCTTGCGACGAAGCAATCCAGTTCTCGGTGCCGAAGAGCTGGATTGCTTTGTCGCAAGAGCTCCTCGCAATGACAGACGGGCTGATCCGAAGCCATCTTGACGTAAAGCCCGTCAGGCACTAATATTCACCCTGTTCCGTGGTCATTTGAGCCGGCCGGCTTGCAGCCACGTTAAATAACTCGCTAAACAGGCCGGGGACAGTTTGATCCCGGCCGAACTCGTTAGTTCAGGCCGGGTTTTTTTATGGCCTGAAGACCGGGTCTGTGAAACCTCCCTGGGAGGTCGGTACCAAGATGGTAAACGTACAGTCGATCCCGAGCCCTACGACCCATACCGAGGAACGCGCGCATGAGGCGGATCATCCGTCCTCGCTGCTGGCGCTGTTCGGCCCCGACCAGCCGTTGCACCTCGATTGCGGCATTGATCTTGCGCCGTTCCAGATCGCCTACAAGACCTATGGCGAACTCAATGCCGAACGTTCCAACGCGATTCTGATCTGCCATGCGCTGACCCTCGATCAGCATGTCGCCAATGTGCATCCGCTGACCGGCAAGCTTGGCTGGTGGGAAACCATGGTCGGCCCCGGCCGGCCGCTCGACCCCGGCAGATATTTCATCATTTGCGCGAATGTGATCGGCGGCTGCATGGGCTCCACCGGGCCGGCATCGACCAATCCTGCGACCGGAAGATTGTGGGGACTGGATTTTCCGGTCATCACCATTCCCGACATGGTGCGCGCGCAGGCGATGCTGCTCGACCGCCTGGGCATCGACACGCTGTTCTGCATTGTCGGCGGCTCGATGGGCGGCATGCAGGCGCTGCAGTGGACAGCGGCGTACCCCAAGCGCGTATTCTCGGTGCTGGCGGTGGCCTGCAGCACCCGGCATTCGGCGCAGAACATCGCGTTCCATGAACTCGGCCGCCAAGCGGTGATGGCCGACCCGGACTGGCGCGGCGGCGGCTATTTCGAGCACGGCACCCATCCGCACCGCGGCCTCGGCGTCGCGCGGATGGCCGCGCATATCACCTATCTTTCAGACGCCGCGCTGCACCGCAAGTTCGGGCGGCGGATGCAGGACCGCGAACTGCCGACGTTCTCGTTCGATGCGGATTTTCAGGTCGAGAGCTATTTGCGCTATCAGGGCTCGTCGTTCGTCGAGCGTTTCGACGCCAATAGTTATCTGTACCTGACGCGGGCGATGGACTATTTCGACATCGCCGCCGATCACAAGGGCGTGCTGGCGGAAGCGTTTCGCGGCATCCAGACCCGGGTCTGCGTGGTGTCGTTCACCTCGGACTGGCTGTTCCCGACCTCGGAGGCCCGCGCCATCGTACACGCGCTCAACGCCTCCAGCGCGCGGGTGTCGTTCGCCGAGATCGAGACCGACCGCGGCCACGACGCGTTCCTGCTCGACGTGCCGGAGTTTTTCGACATCGCCAGGGCATTTTTGGAATCCGCGGGCAGCGCGCGCGGTCTCGCCAAGGCGGGCGGCTGATGTCGGCGCAGCAACAGGTTCTGCCGCTGATGGGTGCCGGCGCGCGCGGGGGCGAGAATTATCGCAGCGATCATCTCTTGGTGGCGCAGATGGTCGAGCGCGGCTCGAAGGTGCTCGACGTCGGCTGCGGCGAGGGCGACCTGCTGCAGCTCTTGGAGACCCGCGGCATCGACGGCCGCGGCATCGAGCTGTCGCGCGAGGGCGTCAACCGCTGCGTCTCAAAAGGCCTCGCGGTGGTGCAGGGCGACGCCGACACCGACCTTGTCAACTATCCCGACGACGCCTTCGACTATGTGATCCTGTCGCAGACCCTGCAGGCGACGCGGCAGCCGAAGGCGGTGCTGGAAAACCTGCTGCGGATCGGCCGCCGCGCCATCGTCTCGTTCCCGAATTTCGGGTTCTGGAAGATGCGGCTGCAACTTCTGGTCGGCGGCCACATGCCGCGCACGGAAAACCTCCCCGCCACCTGGTACGACACCCCGAACATCCACTTCTGCACCATCAAGGATTTCGTGCAGCTCTGCGACGAGATCAACGTCAAGATGGAACGCGCCGTGGCGCTCGACCTCTACGGCCGCCCGCTGCGCCTCAACGCGCCGTGGTGGTTCTGGAACATGTTCGGCGAGCAGGGCGTGTTCCTGCTGAGCCGCGCGGGGAAGGTGCGGTAGCGCGCGCGTCCCGGACACGGTGCGGCATTCTTCATGCCGCTCCGGAGAGCCGGGAGCTGTACCAGATATTGTCCTTTCATTTTTCGTCATGCCCGGCCTTGTGCCGGGTATCCACGTCTTTCTTGCTTCGAAGAGTGAAGACGTGGATGGCCGGGACAAGCCGGGCCATGACGAATAACTACACCCGCACCGAGCGCGGATCGCGGGCGCCCCAGCGGCCGGCTTCCGCCTGCACCAGAAACCGTTCCAGCGTTCCGTTGAACAGATCGGGCTCTTCCTGGTTGAGGACGTGGCCGGTCTTTGGAAACATCGCCAGCCCCGAGGTGGCGATGTGCTTCTTCAGATAGAGGCTGGGCTCGATGCAGGAATCGTCCTCGTCGCCGACGATGATCAGCGTCGGCAAATCGACGCGTTTGATGTCGTCCTCGAACTCGTAGAGCGGCGGCCGGCCGCCCTGAAAACCGCGCTGGGTATGGGCCGAGCCCTGCGCGTCGTGCTTAGCCAGCGCGTCATAAAATTCCTTGAAGCCGCGCGGATCCTTGATCAGAAACGGAATCCGCCCCGGGCTCATGCCGGAGACCCTTGCGACGACATCGGGATCGCCTTGCTCGAATTCCTCGGCATGCGCCATGGCTTGATCGCGGAAACCCTGCAAGCGTTCTTTCTCGAAACCCGAGCCGACGCCGGCCAACGTCAGCGACAGCGCGCGCTTCGGCGCATGAATGGCGACCTGCAACGCCGAATAGGCGCCCATCGACAGTCCGACCAGATGGGCTGCAGGAATCTTCAGGAAATCCAGCATCGCGATCGTGTCATCGCGAAAATGCTTGTAGCTGTAGGCGTCCGCATCCGGAATATGCGACGGGATGTAGCCGCGCGCCGAATAGGTGATGCAGCGATGGCTGCGCGAGAAGTAGCGCATCTGCGGCTCCCAGCTCGCGTAGTCGGCGGCGAATTCATGAATGAACAGGATCGGCGTGCCTTCACCCGCTTCCTCGAAATAGAGCTGCACATTGTCTGACGTCGTCGCGTAGGGCATTGCGGCACTCCCCGGATTTGATTGCAGAGAAAATCGCAGCTTATGCGCGCGGCGGCAATGCCGATTTCCGCAAGCTGAGCAAAGCGCCGGACGCTACTGGCCTCTCAGGGCAAGGTTCCAGCCGGTGTACTGGATGCAATGTTGGCCGTGACCGGAGTTTACGCCATCAATCTGATGGTCCAGGGCGGGCCTGCGACGATCGCGGTCGTGGTCGGTATCGGCGCCTTGACGGGCCCAGCGCCGCGACGCCTCGGCGTCCGGCGCGGCGGACCTTCTGAGGGCGAAGCACGCCATCCACGGTTCGTGGACCAATGAGGACGGCTGACCAGGCGATATCGAGCATGACGGCGCGCGCAGCGGCGGGGTTGCTGCGCGTTGGCGCTAAAGCGCTATGGCTTTAGGTGGAATCGCGTCAGTGCGAGGAGCGAAGCGACGAGGCAATCCTGTCTGACATAGCGGCTCGGGATTGCTTTGCTGCGCTCGCAATGACGGATCAACAAGAACGAATGATGCGCTGGTTTCGAGGGCGAGCAAGCGCGGCTGTAACAAGGCGCGGATCGAAACCGGGCGCGTGTCATAGAGATGGCGCGAGCCTCGCGGCCGGCACTGCGATCCCGGTCTGCGCGGTGAACAGGGTGGCGACGTCCGTGGCGAGCGACATGTAATCGTCATAGGCGGCCTGACTGGCGGGAACGACTGCGGCAGCCAGATCCGCCGGCAGGACGCCGCCCGTGGCGGCAATTGCCGTGGCCCGGAACTTTTTCTCGGTCTGCCTCAGATCCTCTATGGACTTGTTCAAATCCGCCATCGACGTCGGGGTCACCAGTTTGCCGCCGATGTAAACGATCTGGCTCAGCCCGAGGATCCCGAGCAGGGTCTGCGGAATATCGAAGGAAGAGAGCTGGGTGACGCCGCCGATAATGAGGGCGCCTCCGACGACCAGGCTGAAGATGAAGCTCTGGTACCGGTAGACGTCGAACTCTCCCTCCGTCGTAAACAGGTCGCGCCAATGCGCGTCGATGTTCCCCGGGTTGAGCTGCGATGGCAGCCACTGCTTGCGGAGCAGCCACGCGCGGTTTTCCGGAGTGAGGCTGGTGCGCGAGTTGTCAGTTCCCTTGGCGATGGTCGAGCCGATGCCGGTGATGCCGAGAAGAAGCAGGACGGTGCTGGAGATGTCCGTGAGGACGCCCGTGCGCAGCAGGAAGTAGGTGATCAGCCCGAACACGATGAGCGAGAACATCAGGATCTGGAGCTTGCCCAGGCTCGCCTTGCCGTCGGCGCCGGCGCTCATCGCGATTGGATCGAGATAGCCGTACCAGCGTGGCGGAGGGGTGGCGCGAAAGGCGAAGGCGGCAATCAGGTAGCCGAGCAGCACGATAAGCCAGGCAAGCGCCGAACTGTACAGCGCCGGACTGACCCGAACGGATGCTTCGGATACCTTGAAGGGCGAGCCGCCCTGGCAGGTAAAGACATACAATTGGGCGCGTTGCCAGGGTGCGTCGCGCACGTCGGGAACGCGCAGGTTGATGATGGTGCGGTCCCGGCCGATCAGCCCTTTCTTGACCATCGGATCGGTGTCTGCCGCCTGTCGCGCCTTGACATCGGGCCGGTCCATGATCACCGGTGCCGCTGCCCCGACATCGAGGGCGGCGAAAAAGTACTCGGATCCGGTGAACGGCTCGTCGAGGCCGATGTCGACATTGCTGCCGCTCGGCAGCAGGAAGGTATCCATGATGATCCGCCCGCCGATCTGCCGTCGCCGGTTTAGCAGTTCCGAGGCCGCGTCCTCCTGCGTGATGCAAAGATCGCGCGCATCATGCCGCCTTCTCGCTGGCTGCGGCGCAGCCCCCGGCGCGGGTTGGCTGGACGTTGTCGGCGCGACCGACGGTTCAGCGGGCGCTGCGCTGTCCTGGGCCGCCGGGCTTTGAGCGTGTGCGACGAAATTCAGCAGGACCGCCATGGCAACGACCGCCCCTGACGACAGCATTCGCCCCCATCGCATTTGCCGCTCCCAATCTTAAAAAATCGATCGCCGATCGGCGCCGGCGGATGCGGGCTGCCTCCTCCGGCCGCGATGGATCGCGCACCGCCCGACCTAAGCGCCTGCGTTCATATTGCTTGGTCGCCCCGCTCCCCGCAATGACATTCAGGCATCCTGACACTTACGAGCCCTACACCAGCGCGGGCTCTTCGGCCGTCACCGTGTCCCGCTCGGCTACCTCGCCGGCGGCGGTGACCTCGGCGTAGACCCCGCAATCGGCGCTGCCGAAGCGTTGCATCAGCGCATGCAGGATGTTGAGGTCGCGTGCGGCGGTATCGGGATCGACGTTGATAGCGGCGCAGCGGGCGATCCGCTTGACGATTTTCAGGCGCGCCTCGCCGATTGCAAGAGTCCGCCCAAGCAGCTCGAATTCGTGCCAGGCCGGCCAGCCCCGCACATAGAGATTGGCGCGGAAGCGCAGGGGATGCACGCTTTGGCCGACGACGTCCTCGATGGCCTGCAGGCTGTCGAGATTGATGATCGAGACCACCTTTTTCGCCACGTCGGAAAAGCTGTGGCCGCCGCCGGAGAGAATTTTCGGCGGTCCCTTGATGTCCCCGGCGAAGTTGGCCGCAAAAAACCGCTCGATGGCGGCGCGGCCCTCGGCGGTTTCCAGGTCGCCGCGCGCGACTTCGCGGCCGTTCCGGCGAATGGTCAGGGTATGGTTCGAATCGTCGAAATGCGTGTGCAGCCCCGCCAGCCATTCGTCCCGCATCAGCGTCAGGAAATAGGCCTTCGACATCCACTTCGGGTCCGCCGGATCGAAGCCGCTGGGACCGTTTTCGATCGCGTAGCGGCGGTCGGCCGGCAGCGTCTGGCCGGCGGCCAGCACGGCGCGCGATAGCCGTTCCGGGGACAGGCCCTTGACCGGATAGCGGTAGATGCCGGTGATTTCAGCGGAAAGGTTTTCGGGCATCCGGTCTCTTAGGAGATTCCTGCCGAAGGCGCCACCGCTAACGAAATTGTGAGGCTGCCTCTTCAATTTAGGGCGTTCTGTTCCCACATTTGGCCCAAGCCAGAACCAAGCTGGCGACGACCGCCGGCTGGTTGATAAGCATCAACGCGGCAGGCGCAAACCCAATGAAGATGCTGCATTCGTGCCTTCGGGGCGGGCGCGGCAGGCTTAGGGAAACATGCCATGAATATCGAAAAATATACCGAGCGCGCCCGCGGGTTCATCCAGTCGGCGCAGTCGCTCGCGGTGCGCGACGGACACCAGCAATTCTCCTCGCTGCATCTGCTGAAAGTGCTGCTGGACGATGCCGAGGGCCTGGCCGGCGGCCTGATCGACCGCGCCGGCGGCAATTCGCGCGCCATCCTGAAAGCCACCGAAGACGCGCTGGGCAAGCTGCCGAAAGTGTCCGGAACCGGCGCCGGGCAGGTCTATCTCGCGCCCGACCTCGCGCGCGCATTCGAGGCCGCCGAACAGGCCGCCGACAAGGCCGGCGACAGTTTTGTCACGGTCGAACGGCTGCTGCTGGGCCTTGCGCTCGACAGGAACGGCGAGGCCGGATCGATCCTGAACAAAGGCGGCGTCACTCCGCAAAATCTCAATGCGGCGATCGAAACCTTGCGCAAGGGCCGCACCGCCGACAGCGCTACGGCCGAAAACGCCTATGACGCGCTGAAGAAATATACCCGCGACCTCACCCAGGCCGCGCGCGACGGCAAGCTTGACCCGGTGATCGGTCGCGACGAGGAAATCCGCCGCACCATCCAGGTGCTGTCCCGCCGCACCAAGAACAATCCGGTGCTGATCGGCGAGCCCGGGGTCGGCAAGACCGCCATCGTCGAGGGGCTGGCATTGCGCATCCTCAACGGCGACGTGCCGGAAAGCCTGAAGGACAAGAAACTGCTGTCGCTCGATCTGGGCGCGCTGATCGCGGGCGCAAAATACCGCGGCGAATTCGAGGAGCGGCTGAAGGCGGTGCTGCAGGAAGTGACCTCGGCCGAAGGCGGCATCATCCTGTTCATCGACGAAATGCACACCCTGATCGGCGCCGGCAAGGCTGACGGCGCGATGGACGCCTCCAACCTGTTGAAACCCGCGCTGGCGCGCGGCGAGTTGCATTGCATCGGCGCCACCACGCTGGACGAATACCAGAAGCACGTCGAAAAGGACGCCGCGCTGGCGCGCCGGTTCCAGCCGATCTATGTCAACGAGCCCTCGGTCGAGGACACCATTTCGATCCTGCGCGGGCTGAAGGACAAATACGAGCAGCACCACGGCGTGCGCATCACCGACAGCGCGCTGGTGGCAGCAACCACGCTGTCCAACCGCTATATCACCAACCGCTTCCTGCCCGACAAGGCCATCGACCTGATGGACGAGGCGGCGGCGCGGCTGAAGATGCAGGTGGATTCCAAGCCGGAAGAGCTCGATTCGATGGACCGGGAAATCATCCGGCTCAAGATCGAACAGGAAGCGTTGAAGAAGGAAAGCGATGCCGGCTCGAAAAGCCGGCTGCAGACGCTTGAGAAAGAACTCGCCGATCTGGAAGAGAGATCGGCGGCGCTGACCTCGCGCTGGAGCGCCGAGAAGAACAAGCTGTCGAACGCACAGAAACTCAAGAGCGAACTCGACCAACTGCGCATCGAACTCGCCAATGCGCAGCGCCGCGGCGAATATCAGCGTGCGGGAGAGCTGGCCTATGGCCGGATTCCGGAGCTTGAGAAGAAGCTCGCCGAGATCGAGGCCCACGAAAACGCCGGCGAGATGATGGAGGAGGCGGTCACCGCCAACCACATCGCGCAGGTGGTGTCGCGCTGGACCGGCGTTCCCGTCGACAAGATGCTGGAGGGCGAAAAGGACAAACTGCTTCGCATGGAAGACAGCCTCGGCCAGCGCGTGGTCGGCCAGGCCGAAGCCGTGCATGCGGTCGCGACGGCGGTGCGCCGCTCGCGCGCGGGCCTGCAGGACCCGAACCGCCCGATGGGCTCGTTCATGTTCTTAGGGCCCACCGGCGTCGGCAAGACCGAGCTGACCAAGGCGCTGGCCGAATATCTGTTCGACGACGAGACCGCGATGGTGCGGCTCGACATGTCCGAATACATGGAGAAGCACTCGGTGTCGCGGCTGATCGGCGCGCCTCCGGGCTATGTCGGCTACGACGAGGGTGGCGCGCTCACCGAAGCGGTGCGGCGGCGGCCCTACCAGGTGGTGCTGTTCGACGAGATCGAAAAAGCGCATCCGGACGTGTTCAACGTGCTGCTGCAGGTGCTCGACGACGGCCGCCTCACCGACGGCCAGGGCCGCACCGTCGACTTCCGCAACACGCTGATCATCATGACCTCGAATCTCGGCTCGGAATTTTTGGTCAACCAGCCGGAAGGCGAGGACTCAGGCGCGGTGCGCGAGCAGGTGATGGGAATGGTGCGCGCGCATTTCCGCCCGGAATTCCTCAACCGCGTCGACGAGATCATCCTGTTCCACCGCCTGCAGAAGAGCGAGATGGGAAGGATCGTCGAGATCCAGTTCGCACGGCTGCAGAAGCTGCTGGAGGATCGCAAGATCACCCTGACGCTCGATGCCGCGGCGCGCGACTGGCTCGCCGAGAAGGGTTGGGACCCGGCCTATGGCGCGCGCCCCTTGAAGCGCGTGATCCAGCGCCACGTGCAGGACCCGCTGGCTGAGATGATCCTCGCCGGCGAGATCAAGGACGGCGACCGCGTCGCCATCTCGGTGGAAGGCAACGTGCTGACCTTCAACGGCAAGGCGCCGAAGACCGCGGAGATCGCCCAGTTCGAGGCGCCGGTGCCGAAGCGGAAGCTGCACTGACGTGCTCGTCCCGGACGCGGTGCGGCTCGTAGTGCTGCTCCGCAGAGCCGGGACCATCATAACGGCAGCGGCTCGTAATGGCCCCGGCTCTGCAGCGCACCGCTACGCGCTGCGCTGGGTCCGGGGCACGGGATCAACCACACCGTCAGGCGCGGGCTTGACCCGCCTGCGGGGCCGAAGCCCTTCGGCGAGGCGAAGGCCCGCGCATCCATCCATTCGGAAGAATCTTGCGAATGGATTGCCTGTCAAGCCGGGCAACGGCGAAACGATGGCATCCCGGACTCGGTGCGCATTCTTCCGCGCCCTGGGCCGTCAAACACCGTGCCTGCGGCGCGCCGCGTTCGTCCAGCGTATGGCATGACTCAAAGTAGCGGTGTCGAAGCGAACGTCGCACTAACGTAATTCTCAGCCCTACCCGCGATGCAAAGAGCGATCGCGTCAAGCTCCTCAATTAGCGTTGTGTTCAAAGCGCTACGCGTAATGGAAACGCATATCGTTCATTGCATGTAAGGAGGGCCGCCGAATCGACGGGTGTTGCGCATAGGAGACAATCAAAACGTTTGTCGCTTGAAGTTGTAGAATGTTCTTGAACAACTACTCACATGTTCGTCACAATCCTTAACGGGAATTAAGGGGGAGTTGATGCGTGGGTTAGCCGCAAGCCTAAGTGCTGTGTCGCTTGGGGCGTTATGTTCGATATTTCTCGGGGCGTGCGCGCAGATTACCGTGATTAGCGACAACGCGCCGCCCCAGACCGAATGGAAATTCGGCGTGTTGGCGATCGATCTGGCCGGTTCCAGCAAGAACACAATTGTTCAATCGACCGGGGTGGGGGTGATCTCCACTCCCTCCAGCGCAACCTTGGGTTATTCGAACGCCAGAATTGTTAGCATCGGTGATGAGTGCCGGATCGTCATCACCACCCAGGATATTGAGGCGATAAGCAAAGATCGCGAATTGGCACGTCTGCTCAGGAAAACTCATAAGGCCTGTGCGGCGTGAACGGATAGAGGGACGAATATGTCAATTTCCAAAAAAAGCGTTATTGCCGGCAGCTTTATTTGCTGCGCGCTCGCAGGCTGCGTCACGAATGAAGCTATCATAGCGGGTGCGGTTGATACTGTCGGCGTTTCGGCGAGCGGAGGCACGACGGATCAAGGGGGAAACCTAGTGGTCGGATTTAAGGGAGCCAAATTTGCGATTGTCCCTGTTCAGACCGAGACAGGTCAACTCATCTACCTTGCCGATGGTGGGAAAGACAAGGAAAGGGGATTTTCCGTGCTTGCGATGCTAGGCGTCGACGCTGCGGCCGGAGCCAATCTGGCCGGCGTTGGCGTTCACCAAGTTCTTGCCGTCGGCAAGCCGGCCGATCTCTGGGCGTTAGGGCAGGCCGGGAAGAAAGTAACGCTTGGGGGGACACCATGAGACTCAGCGGGTTCTTAGCGATGTCACTCATCGGCCTTGCGCTTGCGGGCTGCACGACCGCCCGAACGCCGATCGTCGCCGTGGCGGTGGATGATGTTGGCCTCACAGCTGGTGTAGGTGCGCAAAATCAGGGAGCAAATGTGACCCTGGGATACAAGGGAGCCAAGTTCGCCGTGGTTCCGGTGCAAACCCCCGGGGGGAAGATACTCTCTTTGCGCGACGGTCCTGACCGAGACAATGGATTTTCAGTCTTCGCTATGTTGGGCGTGGATGCCAAGGGCGGGCTTTCTCCGAACGCCGACATTCGCCAAGTTGTCGGCGTTGGGCCGGCGGCAGACATATGGGCGTTCGGTGCTTCTGGCGTGACGAAAGATCAGATAAAGGCAGCAAAAGATGCGCAGGTCATCCGGTAAGCTCCTTTTGTTTCTGCAACATCTGAACATTTATTATATTTGCCGCAGCATCTTATTGAACGCTGATCGCGTGGAGCTTACGGTATCCGGCGCGAGCTGGGACCAGGGGAAGGACCGAGGAGGTACTTGTGGCAAAAAAGAGCACCAGAGCTGATCGGGCGGACCGAGCAGATCGCGCGGACCGGGCAGATCGCGCGGACCGAGCTGATCGCGCGGACCGGGCAGATCGCGCAGACCGGGCAGATCGCGCAGACCGGATAGATCGCGCGGACCGGGCAGAACGCGCGGATCGGGCAGATCGCGCCGACCGGGCGGATCGCGCAGATAAGGCAAAGCGCGCAGACAGATAAGGACGAGGGAGCAGCGAAGGGAGGTGCGGACAACCAAGTGAGCGCACATCTCACTTGGCTTGATTGATTCCGAACCCCGCCGCCACTCTTGCCGTTACAGCCTTGCGGATCATCATTCCTTCAACGGCGGTCGCATTCCTTCTCAAAGCGGTCATCAGCGGTCCTTCAAGCAGCCGCAGGGCCTTACGCTTAAACCGTATGTGCACCTCTTATTTCTTCACCACCTTGTAGATCGCGTTCTCGATATCGGAGGAGAAGTAGATCGTCCCCGTCGCGCCGACGCCGACGCCGGTCGGGATGTTGCTCGGCAGCCCGCCCGGGACGCCGGGAAGCCCGATCGGCAGGTTGCCGGCGATCTCGGTGACGGTGCCCGTCGAGGGATCGATCGCGACGATGCGTCTGGCGCCGACTTCGGCGACGATCAGTTTGCCGTCGGGCGCCAGCGCGATGCCTTCCGGCATTTTCAGGTCGTGCGCGATGATGGTCTTCTCGCCGCTGCTCTCGATCTTCGAGACCTGTCCCGAAAGGGCTTCGGTGAGATACACCTCGTCTTTCGATGCCGCGACCAGTCCGACCGGACCCGCGAGGCCGCCGAGCACCGGCGTGCGGTCCTCGCCGTTCTCGCCTATCACGCGGACCAGCGAGCCGGTGCCGAGTTCGTTGACCAGCAGGCTGCCGTCGCCGAGCCGGACCGCGTCGTGCGGGGCCTTGAAGCCGTGCAGCATCGTCTTGGTCTTGCCGGTCTTTCGGTCGATCACCTGCACCGTGCCGGTGAACCAGCTCGACAGGATCACCTCGTCGCCGCTGGCGGTGGCGCTCATCGGATACTCCAGCGTGCCGCCGTCGGCGTGCATGCGGGCGGGCTCGCTGACCTCGCCGGTTGCGCCGTCCACGGTGCGGTAGGCGAACACGTCGGCGACATAGATGGTGTCCTTAGGCCCGTCGGAGACGACGCCGATGCCGCCGGGCAACGCCAGCCTGCCGATGATCACCTGCGTGGCCGCACCGGTCTCGGGGTCGACCTGCTGGATTCCGTTGTCGGCCATGTTGGAGACGAAGATGCGGTCCTTGTCGTCGATCGCGAGGTTGTCGAGCGAGGGTTTTAGTTGCGCGACCGTCTTCTTTCCGCCGGTCTTCGGATCGACCCGCACCAATTGGCCGAGCGCGGTGTCGACCACCCACAGATTGCCCTTGGAGTCGAAATTGACCGCGGCCGGAATTTTAAAACCGTCGGCGACCACGTTAAGCTCGCCCTTGTCGACGTCGACTTTCGCGACCTGGCCCTTGAACCACAAGGGACCGTACAGCATGTCGTCGGGGCCGAACTCGAAACCGTTGAGGCCGCCCATCTTCTCCAGGATCTTGCGCGGCGGCTTTACCCCGTCGACGTCGATTTCATAGAGCGCGTCGCCGAGGAACACTTGCGTGGCATAGAGCCGCCCGTCCTTGCGGTAGGCCAGCGAGTTGATGCCGGGAAGACCCGAGGCGAGCTTCCTGATCGGGCCGTCGCCCTTGCGCGAATAGAGGTCGCCGGTGAGAAAGCCGGTCCACGCCATGGTGCCGTCAGGCGCGAACGCGATGTCGTCGGCCATGCCTTCCGGCGCCGGTATTGCGATTTTCGCAGAGCCGTTGACGCGATCGACCTCGTACAGCGCGGCGCCGGCGACGCTGCCGGCGAACAGCCGGCCGCTCTTGTCGATCCCGAGCCCGTGCACGCCGTGAAACGCCGAGCCGGGAACCAGTACGGTGACTTCATGGGTCTGCGCAGATGCGCCGCTGATGGCGCCAAAAACGGCTGTCGCCGCGACAGCCACGCTCAATGCAAGCCTGCTCGTCATGACATCGCCTCCCGGTTTTCTGCTTATGAGGAAAAGTATTCGCCCGCGGCGCGCATTTGGCAAATCAAACCCGCGAGGGCATCCCGCATTCGCTGCTGGTTGCCGTGTCCCGGACGCGGTGCGGCATCCTTCATGCGCTCCGCAGAGTCGGGACCCATCTTGCCGTTCTGTCGTGCTGAATGGGTCCCGGTTCTGCGAAGCAGTGCCATGGCGCGTCGAAGACGCGCGTAAACGCGCTGGTGGCGCTGCATCGCGCCCGGACAAAAGGCTCAGCGGTTGCTGACTTGGCGCGCCTGCGGCGAAGCGGAGGCGCCGGCGGCGTCGGAAACCCGTGCCGGCGCGCCGCGGTTGCTCATCATGGCGTTGAGGCGGTCGCGCTCCTTCTCGAAGCCGGCCATCAGCGGCCCTTCCAGCGAGCGGCCGCGCGGCAGCTTGATGCGCATCGGATCGACGAAGCGGCCGTTGACCAGGATTTCGTAGTGCACATGCGCGCCGGTCGACATGCCCGTCGATCCGACGAAGCCGATCACCTGTCCCTGCCGCACCCTTTTTCCCGGCTCCATGCCCTTGGCATAAGCGGACATGTGGCCGTAGGCGGTCTCGTAGCCGTTGTTGTGCTTGATGCGGACGTATTTGCCGTAGCCGCCTTCCCAGCCGGTTTTTTCCACGACGCCGTTGCCGGACGCGAAAATCGGCGTGCCGTAGGGCGTCGCCCAGTCGACGCCGGTGTGCATCTTGACATAGCCGAGGATGGGATGGCGGCGGCCGCCAAAACCCGAGCGCATGATGGCGTTGTTGACCGGCTTGCGCACCAGAAACTTCTTCGCGCTCTTGCCGCTCTCGTCATAGTAGTCGACCACGGAATCGTCGGGAGTCTGGAAGCGGTAGTATTTCTTGGTCTCGCCGCCGACGGTGAGGGAAGCGAACAGCACCTCGGTCTTTTCGGTGATGGTGGCGCCTTCGTCCTCGCCGGCGAAGAACACGTCGAACGAGTCGCCCGGCTGCACCTTGCGCTGGAAGTCGACGTCATAGGAGTAGATGCGGACCATGTCCTCGATC
>NZ_DASYMN010000172.1:0-5184 GCF_036009065.1 Bradyrhizobium sp.
GGCAAACACCATCTGCAGCGACACCGAGATGCCGCTCACCGTGTCGGGGGAGATGAACATCTGGTACTGGCAGTAGAGCGCGCCGGCGAGCGCCGTCATCAGCGCCGATATCACCGTGATCTTGAGTTTTTCCGCCGTCACATTGACGCCCGCCGCAGCCGCGGCGTCTTCGTCTTCGGAGATGGCCTCCAGCGCGTAGCGATCCATGCTGCGGTCGACCCAGCGCCAGATCACGAGGCCGCACGCCCAGACGGCGAGCGCGATCAGGTACCAGGTCGTCTTGTCGTCGAATTGCAGCGCCAGCAGCTGGCTGCCGCGGGTTCGGTCGGGCGTATATCCGAGCGAGCCGCCGGTATAGTCGCGCGTCGCGGTGATGACCTGCAGCACGATTCCGGACAGCGCCAGCGTCACCAGCACGAAATAGTGGCCGGTGATGCGGAAGCGGAAACACGGATACGCCACGATCACCGCCAGCACTGCCGCTGCGATCATCGCGACGGGAATGCCCAGCCACGGCGATACGCCGAGATGATTCCAGAGCAGCGCGGTCACATAGGCGCCGACGCCCATGAACCCGCCATGACCCAATGAGACGAGACCGAAGCGGCCCATCATCGACCACGACGTATAGGCGAACGACCAGATCAGGATCAGGATCAGAATGTGCAGGTGGTAGGGATCGCGATAGACGAAGGGCAGCGCGATCAGCGCTGCGCCGGCAAGCCAGGGCCCGAGCCGGGTCAAGGTCACGAGCGCCTCGCCAGGAGGCCGGCGGGCCTGATGAACATCATGACGATGAAGAAAGCGAACGCCAGCACATAGCCCCATTCGAGATCGGAAAACAGCCCGCCGAGCGAGATGATCTCGGCGAATACAAACGCCGCGACAAAACCGCCGACGAAATTACCGAGGCCGCCGAGCACGCAGATCAGGAAGGTGATCGGCCCGAACGACAGGCCGACAAACGGATGGATGTCGTATTGCAGCACCAGCAGGCAGGAGGCGAGGCCGGCCAGCGCGCCGCCCAGCGCCGAGGTAATGAGATAGAGACGACGGGTATCGACGCCCATCAGCGCCATGATCTGACGATCCTGGGAGATCGCGCGAATCGCGGTGCCGACATAGGTCCGCTTCATGAAGAAATAGACCAGCAACATGCCGATCAGCGCAGCGACGAAGGCCAGCAGGCGGGAATAGCTGAAATGCATTTCGGCGAATTTGAGCACCGGCAGCCGGATGCCGAGATTGCGGAAATCAATGCCGAATGCGACGGTGGCAAAACTTTGCAGCACAAACAGCACGCCGCCGGTGGCGAGAAGCTGGTTGATCGGCGGCGCCGAGATCAGCGGCGCGATCACCAGCAGATGCAGCAGCGCCCCAAGTGCTGCGACCAGCAGGATGGTGATCGGCGCGGCGAGGTAATACGACACGCCGAAAACCTGGACCAGATAGTACATGCCGTACATGCCGATCATCACCAGTTCAGCGTAACAGATCCATGTCACGTCGATGACGCCGAAGATCAGGTTCAGTCCGAGCGCCAACAACGCCAGCAAGCCGCCGAGCAGGATGCCGTTCACCATCGCTTCCAAGAGGTAGATGTCGAAAATGTCGGTCATGGAGCCACCTGTCCCTTACCTCTCCCCTGCGGGGAGAGGTGAAAAAACGCCGCTGCCGAGTCGATCATGCCTCAAATCCCCAAATACGCTTGCCGGATTGTATCGTCCGCCTGCATCGCGCTCGAAGTGCCGGACGCCCGGATGGTGCCCGCCTCCAGCAGATACGCGCGATCGACCACGCGCAAAACCTGCTGCACGTTCTGCTCCACGATCAGCACGGTCAGGCCACCGGCGCGGATTCGCTTCACCAGTTCGAACACCTGCTGCACCACCACAGGGGCGAGGCCGGCCGAGGGTTCGTCGAGCAGCAGCAGTTTCGGATCGGACATCAGCGCGCGGCCGATTGCGCACATCTGCTGCTCGCCTCCCGACAGCGTGCCGGCAAGCTGGCTGCGGCGTTCCTTCATGCGGGGAAACAGATCGAACACGAATGCCAGCCGCTCGGCATAGCGGGCCCGCGCCTCGGGCATGAAGGCGCCCATCTTGAGATTGTCTTCCACCGTCAGGCGGGGAAACAACCGGCGGTTCTCCGGCACATGGGCGATGCCGAGACTGACGATGCGATGCTCCGGTGTTCTGAGAATGTCGACGCCTTGCATCGAAATCGACCCCGCGCGCGGCCGGATCAGGCCGGAGATCACCCGCATCAGGGTGGTCTTGCCGGCGCCGTTGGGGCCGATCACGCCGACCGCTTCACCCGCCTCGACGTCGAGACTGACGCCGAACAGCGCCTGGAAGGTGCCGTAGCCCGCGTCGACCGCTTTCATCTTGAGCATTGCGCGCGGACTCCCCTAACGCCGCGCTTCCGCCGCGGCGGCCTGGGTCGAACCGGCGTCGGTGCCGAGATAGACCTCGACTACCCGGGGATCGCTCGAGACCTCGCTCGGCAGCCCTTCCGAAATCTTCTCGCCGTGATCCAGCACCATCACGCGATCGACCACGCGCATCAGCACCCCCATGATGTGCTCGACCCAGATGATGGTGATGCCAAGCTCGTCGCGGATTTTGCGCAGCATGTCGGCGGCCTGGTCCATCTCGGTGTCATCGAGTCCCCCTAAGCTTTCGTCGGCCAGCAGCAGCTTTGGGCCGGTCGCCAGCGCTTTCGCAAGCTCCAGCTTCTTCAGGCCGGCGGCACCGAGTCCGTCGACACTGGCAGTGCGGTCGGTCGGCAGGCCGACCGTGGCAAGCGCGCGTTCCGCTGCCTCCTCGGCTTTGGCGCGGCTGTGCCGGCCCTGCCCGAAATAGCCCGCCAGCGCCACATTCTCGAACATGGTCAGCCGGTGGAACGGCCGCGGGATCTGAAAGGTGCGGCCGATGCCGCGATTGATGATGCGGTGCGGCGGCAGGCCCGCCAGTTCGGCGCCTGCGAATTTCATCGAACCGGCGGTCGGCGGCAACGTGCCGGAGAGCATGTTGAAGATCGTGCTCTTGCCCGAGCCGTTCGGGCCGATCAGGCCGAGAATCTCGCCCTGATCGACCTTGAACGACACCTTGTTGACGGCGGTGAAGCCGCCAAACCGTTTTATCAGGCCCTCGACTACGAGCACGGCGGTCCCTTCCGATTATCACCTCTCCCCGCAGGGGAGAGGTCGGTTCGCATCGCCAGATGCGAACCGGGCGAGGGGCCTATCCGCGAGTACCATCATGTGAAGAGTCCCCTCACGCGAAGCCTGCGCTGCGCTCCGGCTTCGACCTCTCCCCTGCGGGGAGAGGTATCAGCGAGCCGCTTCAAACAAAGATTGGAGCCCGCCTATTTGGTGCTGTAGGTCGTGCCTGCCGGCAGCGGCAGCACGGCCTCGCGCTGCGCCTGGCTCTTCGGCCACACCACATACGACTTGTCGTCGACGTATTGGATCACCACCGGGAACGAGCGCTCGTTCTGCCCGGCCATCGCCGTGCCTTCGCCGAAGAATTTTACACCGAAGCCGAGCATGGTGCCGCCTTCGGCAAGGTCGACTTCCAGCGCCGCCTTGCGCAGTGCGTCGGGATCGACGCCGCCATATTTCTTGATCGCGCGCGGCATCACTTCGGTGAGGAAGACATAGGTGTTCGAGGCGGCCATGCCGACATGGGCCGACCGGATTGCGACGCCCGGCTTGACCTTGTCGAACTCCTCGCCGACCATCTTGATGACCGGCGGCAGCTTGGCGTCCATGGATTTCTGGTTGGCAAGCCAGATCGAGATCGGATCGGCGTTGAAGACGTAGTTGACATCGCTGCCGAGGCCTTCCTTGAGCTTCTCGTACACGCCGTAGCCGGCGCCGTGGCCCATCAGGGCGCCGAACTTCAGTCCCTGTTCGCGCGCCTGGCGCAGCAGCAGCGTGATGTCGGGATTGTAGCCGGTGTGGAAGATCACATCGGGCTGGGCACGCTTCAGTTTTGTCACCAGCGCCGACAGATCGGGCGCGGTCGCCGAATAGCCCTCCTTCAGCACGACATTAAAACCGGCCTTCTTGGCGCCGGCCACGTTGCCTTTCGACACGTCGACGCCATAGGCGCCGTCCTCATGGATGATGGCGACCTTGAGGTCCTTTGGCTCCTTGCCGAATTTCGCCTGGGCGTTTTGCGCGATGAAATCCGTCGTCATCAGGCCGAACTGATCGCCGCTGGCCTGCGGGCGGAAGATGTATTTGTAATTCTTGTTATCGAGGACCGCCGACGAAATGCAGGTGGTGATCCACATGAATTTCTTCAGCTGCTCGACTCGGGCGGCCACCGGCACGCACTGCGCCGACGAGAAGAAGCCCAGCAGCATGTCGACCTTTTCCTGCTCGACCAGCCGCACCGCCTCGTTGATGGCGACGTCGGGCTTGCTCTGGGCGTCGGCGTAGATGGCCTCGACCTTGTAACCTTCGACCCCGGTCTTGGCGTAGTGGTCGAGCATGATCTTGGCGCCGGTGTATTGCAGCTCCGATCCGCCGCCCGCGAGCGGGCCGGTCAGGTCGTAGATCACGCCGATCTTGATTTTCTTCTCCTGGGCCTCGGCGGACGCCGCCATGCCCAGCGCCGCGCCTGCGACAATCAGCCCACCGAGCAGGCGGGCAGCCCTAACCACCAGCATCGAAACCTCCCTGGAAGATTGTGTTTTGTGTTTATTGGTTTTTGTTGACGCCCATCACACGGGGAGCGCCGAGAGATGTCAAGCACCTAGGTCTCGTCATTCCGGGGTGCGCCAGCGGGTCCGCCCAAAGCGCGGCCCGATGACAGGCTCGGCGCGAAACCCGGAAATCCGGAGGCACCGCATGAGGCTGGATTCCGGGTCTGCGCGTCCAAGTGGCTGTTGCCAATTTAGACAATCATAATGCCGGACTCGGATAAACCCGAGTTCGGGTGGCGCATCCTGGAATGACGGCGGTTGACGATCCTAAGAGTCTGATTCAAAATAAGTGACTCAAATCATTGGAGTTCGAGACACGGAAAGTCAGCCCACTTTCAGATGCGACTTGTTGAAACCCGTTGGAGCATCGCAATAACTGCAGATTTGCCTGAGGTCAGATCCCGCAACACCGTCGTTCCTAAGTAGTTGAAATGACTCGGATACATTTTTGGATCAGGCTCTAAGGGC